>JBOHKJ010000347.1:0-1564 GCA_050728975.1 Kiloniellales bacterium
GGCGGCGCTCGAGAAGACCGCATTCGAGCCGGCAGCCGTCTCGCGCGATCTGGCATTCGACGGCGTGGCGCCACTGTTGCCGGAGACGGCGCCTCATCGCCTGGTCTTCGTCGACGGCCGCTTCGCACCACGCTTGTCGGACATCGGAGCGCTCCCGGAGGGCGTGACGCTGACCGGCCTCGCCTATCTCTTGACCACGGCGCCCGACCTGCTGGAGGGGACGCTGGGCGAAATCGCACAGGGTCCGGACCAGCCGCTGCTCGATCTCAATACAGCCTTGATCGAGGACGGTCTGGTGCTGTTCGTTCCGGCCGGCCGCCGATTGGAGCGCTCGATCGAAGCAATCTTTCTCTGCGGCGGCAGCGAGACCGCGAGCGCATCCCACCCGCGCCTCCTGGTTCAGCTCGGCGAGAACTCGGAAGCGCTGCTGATCGAACGCCACTATGGATTGGCCCAGCACGGATTGGCCCAGCACGGATTGGCCCAGCACGGATTGGCCCAGCCCGGATTGGCGCAGTCGGCCTATTTCGCCAATGCAGTCACCGAATTCACGCTCGACGCGGGGGCCCGCCTCGGCCACTGCCGAATCGTCGCCGCAGCAACCGACGGCCTTCACGTCGCAACGCTGCAGGGGCGGATTGCCGCCGGCGCGCGCTACGACGGCTTCACGCTGACGCTCGGCGCCGGGCTCACCCGCAACGAGGCGCGGCTTTCGCTCGACGGACCGGAGGCTTTCGCCGGCCTTCACGGCGCCTATCTGCTGGGCGGCTCCCAGCATTGCGACACCACCACCGAGATCCGCCACCGGTCGCCGCACACCAGCTGCCGCGAAGTCTTTAAGGGCGTGATCGACGGCAATGCGCGCGCGGTCTTCCAGGGCCGGCTGGTGGTGGAGCGCGACGCCCAGAAGACCGACGGCCACCAGCTCGCCAAGGCGCTGCTGCTGTCCGACACGGCCGAATTCGACGCCAAGCCGGAGCTGCGCATCTATGCCGACGACGTCAAGTGCAGCCACGGTGCCGCGGCCGGCGAGATCGACCGCGAGGCGCTATTTTATCTGACCACCCGAGGCCTGCCGAAGAAGGCCGCCGAGCGACTGCTGGTCGAGGCCTTCCTCGGCGAAGCGATCGACGAGATCGCGACGGAAGCGCTGCGCGAGCCGATCCGACGCCTGGTCGCCGAGCGCCTCGGCAGCGCCGGAGCGCAGTTATGAGCAAGGCGGGCAGCATCGCAACCGTGCTACGCGGCGACAACTCGATTGCCGCGCTCGACCTCGAGCGCGTCCGCGCAGATTTTCCGATCCTGACCCAGAAGGTCCACGGCAAGCCGCTAGTCTATCTCGACAACGCCGCCAGCGCGCAGAAGCCGCGCCAGGTTCTGGGCGCCATGGAAGAGGCCTACGAGACCTACTACGCCAACGTTCATCGCGGCGTCCACGCGCTCAGCCAGCGCGCGACCGACGCCTTCGAGGAGGCGCGGCGCAAGGTCGCGCGCTTCCTCAACGCCGCCAGCGACGAGGAGATTGTCTTCACCCACGGCGCGACCGAGGCGATCAACCTGGTCG
>JBOHKJ010000348.1:0-1689 GCA_050728975.1 Kiloniellales bacterium
GCCCCACGCGATGCGGCCGCGGACGCACGCCTCGCCGCGTGCCGGCGAGTGCTCTTCGAAGCGCGTGGCACGCGCGTGGCGCCGGCACGCGACGACAAGATACTTGCCGACTGGAATGGTCTCATGATCTGGGCGCTCACCGAGGCCGGCCTCGCCTTGGGCGAACCTGTCTGGCTGACTGCTGCCGCACGGGCGCTCGACGCAGTCGCGGCGCTCCTGGACGACCGAGGCCGGCTTGCACACGTCTGGTGCGGTGGACGGCGCAGGGGCGGCGTGCTCGCCGACCATGCGGCGACGGCGCGCGCGGCGCTGGCGCTCCATGCGGCGACGGGGGAGAACCGTTACCTGGCGCAGGCGCGCCGCTGGGCGGACGCCGCCGCAGACCGCTTCTGGGATACCGAGGGCGGCGGCTTCTTCGTCGCGCCGGCAGATGACGAGGCGCTGCCGGTGCGCCTGAAGACCGCCGACGACGAGGCGGCGCCCGCAGCCAACGGCCTGATGGCCGAGACGCTGGCACGGCTCCATCTGCTCACGGGCGAGGAGAGCTATCGAGCGCGGGCCGAGGCCACTGTGGCGGCCTTCGCCGGCGCCGCGGATGCGGATCTGGCGCCGTTGGCTACGCTTCTGGATGCGCGCGCCCTCATGGCGCGACCGGTGCAGGTGGTGGTGGCAGGCGATCCTGCCGACCCGGCGGCAATGGCCCTGCGCGACGCGGCCTTCCGCGCGCCGGTGGCGGACCTGGTGTTCGCCTTCGCACCCCCCGGCCGCGACCTTCCCGCGACGCACCCGGCAGTTGGCAAAGGCCCTGTCGGCGGTCGCCCGGCCGCCTATATCTGCCTGGGCCAAACCTGCGCGCCCCCGGTCGTCGCGCCCGAGAGGGTACGAGAAGCGCTGGAAAACGCAGGGCCGTAAGCACCCGCTTCGGCCGCTCCGCCTCGAGCACGTCGCGGTCGCCTGTTCAGAGTCGGTGCCGGCGAGAATCGCGGCTTCTCACATCGCGACCGTCGGCTTCTCCGACAGGCTACCTGCAAGATTGCAACGCCGCATAGCGTCTAGTGCATAGCTCACCGCAGGACTTGCGATGGGTGCGCTTAAGCCGCTCAACCGTGGCTGCAATCCCGATCCGGTTTCAGCCGATCGCGACCCTCGCTAATGCCTGCCGGGGTCGAGCACGCTGCCGCGGTTCGACCAGTACATGTAGGCTTCCAGCGCCTTCATGGCATCCGACTCGGGGTCGATGCGCTCGCCCTGGTTCGGCTTCTCGATGCACCAGTTGATCATGTCCCGAAGCACCGCGAACTTGCCGATCTGCTCTTGGAACTTGGGAAACTCGTGGGGATGGATGTCCGCCGACATCGGGTGGCACATGGCGCAGGCCATGCCAGTGGTGGACAGCTTGACACCCATCTGCTCCTCGGTCGCCTTGTCGCCGTGGAACAGAAGGTCGCCCAGCCTGACCTGCTCCATGAAAACCTCCTCGAAGGCCTTCAGCTGCTCCGCGGTGTGCGGCTTCTTGTGCGCGAGTTGAATACGCGGGGATTGCGCGCCGTCGGCCAGCGCCGGCCCCGCCCCCAACGCGACGATCATCGCTGCACCGGCGAAAGCCCCCCCGGCAAGCAGCTTGCAAAATCCGAACCTGCCGTTGCCCATAGTCGATCTCCCTCTGTGTCGCGCATTCCTGCCCGATTC
>JBOHKJ010000349.1:0-2623 GCA_050728975.1 Kiloniellales bacterium
CCGCGGCATGGAATAGCAGCTCGGGCCGCGTCGCACGCAACGCGCGCTCGACCACTGTCGCGTCGCGCACGTCGAGCAGCCGCGCCTGGCGCGGCAGCGCCGGCCAGGTTTCGCCGATCTCCAGGTCGATCGTGTAGAGGTTGAACTCGCTGGCGTCGATCAGCGTCAGCTCCGCCGGGCCGAGGGCGGCGATCTGGCGCGTCAGCTCGGCGCCGATCGAGCCGCCGGCCCCGGTGACCGCGACCCGGCGGTCATGGACCAGGCGCGCCATGGCGGCACGATCGAGCTTGGTCTGCGGCCGCCCCAGCAAGTCCTCGATGGCGATCGGCCGCGGCTCCAGGCGAGCCTCGGCTCCTTCCTCCAGCTCGGCGAGGCGCGGCAACCGCGCGATCGCCAGGCCCTCGGCCTCGGCCAGCTCCAGAAGGCGCGCGATCTCGGGACGCGCCGGCAGGTCGGAGAGGATCAGGCGCTGCGGCCGGCGGCCGCTGCGGCGCGCGGCCTGCTCGATGACGCTCGGGAGCGCGTCGAGGCCGCCCAGCACCGGCACGCCATGGAGACGCCGCCCGATCCGTGTGCCCTTCTCGTCGATCAGGCCGACCACCTCGTAGGGGCCGCTGCGGTCGCGCGCCATCTCGCGCAGGAAGGTCTCGGCGGCGTCGCGCGTGCCGACCAGCAGCGCCGGAACGCGCAGGTGCCGGTCGCGCTCCAATAGGTGCTCGACGCCGCGATCCCGCACCACGCGATAGAACATGCGCGGCGCGCCCAAGAGGAACATCAGCAAGATCCAGGCGATCACCAGCGAGGAGCGCGGTAGCTCCTCGAGCCGGGTCAGCAAGAAGGCAAACGGCAGGAAGATCAGCACTGCCAGGGTTGCGGAGCGGGCGATCGCCATCAGGTCGTTGAGCGAGGCATAACGCCAGATGCCGCGATAGAGGCCGGTGCCGAGGAAGGTGGCGGCCGCCACGCCGGTGAAGAGAGCGAGCGCAGGCAGCAAATGTTGGACCAGACGCTCCCAGCCGTCCTCCAGGCCCAGGCGCAGCAAGATCGCGCCGATGAAGGCGAGCGCCGCCATCGCCAGATCGTGGAGGAAGGCAATCAGGGGGCGAATCAGGTGGGCGTATTCGCGCTGCATGCTGGCGCTGTCGGTTGCTCCAAACGGTCCGAGCGGAGGCTATCATAGCGCCCCCGGTCCCGGCAGGGTCTAGCGGTTGCGGCCGAGATGCGCCAGCAGCAGGGCGACAGTCGCCACGGCCAGGACCAGAGCGATTGCCACCTGGCCCTGGGCAGCCAGCACGGCCAGCGCGATGAGCGCCAGGTTGGCCAAGAGGATGCGCCGCGCCACTGCGGCATGCCCGAGGCCGCGGGCGACGGCCTGTTGATAGAAGTGCTCGCGATGGGCCTCCCAGACCTTGCGGCGCTGGAGGATGCGCCGGACCAGCGTAACGCCCGAGTCGGCGAGGTAGTAGAGCGGCAGAATCAGCGCCGGCGCCCAGGCGCCGGCGGCTGCCGCCGAGAGCAGCAGCCAGCCCAGCAGGTAGCCGAGCGGCACGCTCCCGGCGTCGCCGAGAAACAGCTTGGCCGGCGCCCAGTTCCAGGCCAGGAATCCGAGCGCCGCCGCCGCCAGCACCAGCGGCAACAGCACCGGTGCTCCGAGCGTCGCGGTCGCGCCGCTGCCGAGCCAGGCCACCAGCGCCAGGCCCAGCCCGAGCGAGACCGTTTCAACGCCGCTGATTCCGTCGATCCCGTCCATGAAGTTGAAGAGGTTGACGAACCAGATCCACAGCAGCGCGGTCACGACGCGGCCGGCGAGCGGCGGCAGGAGGCCCTGGAACGGTAGGCTGTCGGGAAGCGCGGCGAGACCGATGACGACCGCGACGATCTGCAGCGCGAGACGCAGCGCGGCTGGTCTGCTCCTGATGTCGTCGAGCCAGGAAATCGCCATCAGCAGCAGCGTGCCGAGCAGCAGCAGCCAGAAGCCATCCGGCACGCCAAGGAACAGCAACAGCACGGTCCAGGCCAGCAGCGCGATCGGCACCAGCGCCAGTCCACCGCCGCGCGGCACCGGTGTTTCGTGCAGGCTTCGGGCGTTGGGTCGATCCAAGATCCGATGGTGCAGCAGCAGGGCGCGGACCCCGCCGCAGGCGACCCAGCAAGCGAACGCGATCGCCGCCAGCAGCGGCAGCGCCACGGTTGCGTTCATCGCCCGCGCGTTTCGACGCGCCCGCTCACCCGTCGCAGCGCCCACTTGACCTCGGCGCCGGCGCTGCTGCTCTCGCCGCTCAGCACGATCTGATTGCTGCGGCGCGCAGCGCCGGCGGCGCCGAGATAGAGGCTGTCGTCGAGCGCGAGCGTCGCGCCGCGCGTCTGAAAGCGCCAGCCGTCTCCCTTCGGGAGGCGCAACAGGATCGCGGCTCCGTTCTCGACCAGACTGGCGCGCACCGAAGGATGAAGGTGGAAGCGGAGCACGAAGGCACGCGGCTCGACTACATGGCGTTCCGGGGTGAGGCGATCCTCGCCGCGCAGGTCGTCGCCAGCGGCGGCTAGATAAAGGCGCCGACGATGCAGCAGGCCGAAGGGCTCGAGGTACCCGTCGTGGGTCATCGACAGCCAGCTGCTGCCGTCT
>JBOHKJ010000350.1:0-2234 GCA_050728975.1 Kiloniellales bacterium
CGACCGAGGCGATCAACCTGGTCGCCATGAGCTACGGTCGCAAGCTCCTGAAAACCGGCGACGAGGTGGTGATCTCGGAGATCGAGCATCATGCCAACATCGTCCCCTGGCAACTGTTGCGCGAGCAGACCGGGATCGTGCTGAAGGTGGCGCCGGTCGACGACGAGGCGAACTTCCTGCTCGACCGCTTTCTGGAGCTGCTGGGACCGAAGACCAAGCTGGTCGCCGTCACCCATGTCTCCAACGCGCTCGGGACCGTCCTGCCGCTGAAGGAGATCATAGCCGCGGCGCACCGGCGCGACATACCGGTGCTGATCGACGGCTGCCAGTCGGCGCCGCACATGAAGATCGACGTGCAGGCACTCGACGCCGATTTCTATGTCTTTGCGCCCCACAAGGTCTACGGACCGACCGGTATCGGCGTGCTCTACGGCAAGGCCGCGCTGCTCGCCGAGATGCCGCCTTACCAGGGCGGCGGCGAGATGATCTCCCACGTCACCTTCGAGCGCTCGACCTTCAAGGAGCCGCCGCACCGTTTCGAGGCCGGCACGCCGCCCATCGTCGAGGCGATCGGGCTCGGCACTGCGCTCGACTATGTGACAGGCCTCGGTCACGAACGGATCGCCGCCCACGAAGCGGGCCTGCTGGCCTACGCCACCGAGCGCCTGTCCGCCGTACCCGGCCTCACAATCGTCGGCCGGGCGCGGGAGAAGGCCAGCATCGTCTCCTTCGTCATGGACTGCGGACACGCTCACGACATCGCCACCATCATCGACCGCGCCGGGGTGGCGGTGCGCGCCGGGCATCACTGCGCCCAACCGGCGCTCGACCGCTTCGGACATTCGGCGACCGCGCGCGCTTCTTTCGGGCTCTACAACACCCGAGACGAGGTCGATGCCTTGGCGGGCGCGCTCGACACGGTCAGGGAGATCTTCGGCTGATGCTCGACGACCTGCGCGAGCTCTACCAGGAGGTAATCCTGGACCATGGCAAGAATCCGCGGAACCATCGGCACCCTGCGGAGGCGAACAAGCATGCCCACGGCTACAACCCCATGTGCGGGGATACCGTGACGGTCCACCTTACGGTCGATCCGGAGGGAACCATCCGGGACGTCGCTTTCGAGGGGAAGGGCTGCGCTATTTCAATGGCTTCTGCCTCGTTGATGACAGAAACCCTGAAGGGACGCAGCGCCGCCGAGGCACGCGCCCTGTTCCAGAAGTTCCAGCGCCTCTGCACCTCCGACGAGGTCGAGCTTTCGGAGGTCGACGACGACGCGCTGGAGCGCCTCCAGGTTCTCTCCGGCGTGCGCGCCTTCCCGATGCGGGTCAAGTGCGCGACGCTCGCCTGGCACACGCTGAACGCCGCCCTCGAGGGGCGCGACGAGACCAGCACCGAGTAGACGGGAAGGACAATGGAACAGACCGACCGCCCCTTCTATTCGCCCTATCCCACTGAGACGCCGGCGGACACGGAAGGCCTCACCGCACGCGCCGGCGCGCCGCTCGACTCCGCCTCGGCCAAGCCGGCCGACCGCTCGGCGGTGATCGAAGCGCTGCGCCAGGTCTACGATCCGGAAATCCCGGTCAACATCTACGACCTGGGCCTGATCTATGGGATCGACTTGCACGACGACGGCTCGGTGGCGATCACCATGACACTGACCGCGCCGGCCTGCCCGGTGGCCGGCGAGATGCCGCACCAAGTGGCCGAACAAGTCGCCTCGGTCGAGGGCGTCGGCGAGGTCATGGTCACCCTGACCTGGGAGCCGGCCTGGACCCAAGACAACATGTCCGAGGACGCGCGCCTGGCGTTAGGCTTTTTCTAGGACGGTCGAGAGACCATATAGAAAAGACATAGGAAAGCGGGAACGAGGACCATGCCAGCTGGCGTTATCACACTGACCGACAAGGCCGCCGAACGGGTCAAGGCTTTGATGGCACGCAGCGAGAAGCCCGTCCAGGGTCTGCGCGTCGGGATCAAGGCGCGCGGCTGCTCGGGCCTCAGCTATGTCATCGAGTACGCCGATGCGCCGAAGAAGCTCGAGGATGTGGTCGAGGAAAAGGGCGTCAAGATCTTCATCGATCCGACCGCCGTCATGTTCCTGCTCGGCAGCGAGATGGACTACGTCGAGGACAAGTTCCACACCGGCTTCACCTTCAAGAACCCCAACGAGAAGGGCCGCTGCGGCTGCGGCGAGTCGTTCACGGTGTGAGCAGGCGCTGCCCCCAAAG
>JBOHKJ010000351.1:0-3616 GCA_050728975.1 Kiloniellales bacterium
CGTCTCCAAGCTCTCCTACGGCTACAGCCGTCATTCGCTGCCCTTCTCGCCGCCGCTGTTCAGCGGGCGCATTCTCGGCGACCAGCCGCAGCGCGGCGACGTCGTGGTCTTCAAGCTGCCGAGCGACGACACGACCGACTACATCAAGCGGGTGATCGGCTTGCCGGGCGACCGCATCCAGATGATCGGTGGAATTCTCCATATCAACGGCGAAGCGGTGAAACGCGAAGTGGTCCCCGAGGCCGAGCGCACCCCGGTCGACGAGCCGAACAGCTTCGTCACCGAGTATCGTGAAACCTTGCCGAACGGCGTGCAGCACCGCATTTTCGAGTTGAGCGACCAAGGGCACCTCGACAACACCGTCGAATACACGGTGCCGCCCGGTCACTTCTTCATGATGGGCGACAACCGCGACAACAGTCTGGACAGCCGCGCCAATGTCGGGTTTGTGCCCTTCGAGAATCTGGTCGGCCGCGCCGAGATCGTCTTCTTCTCCCACAACGACAAGGCTCATCTGTGGGAGGTCTGGAAGTGGCCCTTGGCGATTCGCTATGGCCGCCTCTTCGATGTCATCGACTAGGCAGGGGGCCGGCGCCAAGGCGAGCGTGTCCGACGAGCTCGTCACGCGCCTCGGCCATCGCTTCGCCGAACCCGGCCTGATCGAGCGCGCGCTCACGCATCCGAGCGCGCTCGCCCAGGGCCGCAGCGGCCCCGGCAGCTACGAGCGCCTCGAATTCCTCGGCGACCGTGTCCTGGGTCTGGTGGTGGCCGACCTGCTGCTGAAACGCTTTCCCGAGGAAGCCGAGGGGGCGCTGGCACGGCGCCATGCCGCGCTGGTGCGCCGCGAGGCGCTGGCGGAGGTTGGCGCTGCGCTGAAGCTCGGCCTCGAGTTGAAGCTCTCCAGGCCGGAGGAGGAGGGCGGCGGGCGTAACAATCCGGCGCTGCTGGCGGACGCCTGCGAGGCGGTGATCGGCGCCCTTTATGTGGATGGCGGTCTTGAAGCAGCGCGGACGCTGATCGAGCGCTTCTGGGCCGGGTTGATCGAGGCCGACCTCACCCCGCCCCAGGATGCCAAGACGGCGCTCCAGGAGTGGGCCCAGGGGCGCGGCCTGCCGCTGCCCGGCTATCGCGAGGTGGGCCGCAGCGGGCCCGATCACGAGCTACGCTTCACCGTCGAGGTGTCGGTCGAGGGCCACCAGCCTGCCACGGGCGAGGGCCGCTCCAAGCGCCTCGCCGAGCAGGCTGCGGCCGAGCGCCTGCTGGCGCGCCTCGACCGGCGCCTATGAGCGGGGAGCAGGCCCGGCGCTGCGGCTTCGTTGCGCTGGTGGGGGCGCCCAACGCCGGCAAGTCGACCCTGCTGAATCGGCTGGTCGGCGCCAAAGTCTCGATCGTCACCCCCAAGGTGCAGACCACGCGTTGCCGGTTGCGCGGCATCGCGGTGCGCGGCGACACCCAGATCGTGTTCGTCGACACGCCTGGCATCTTTGCGCCCAAGCGGCGCCTGGAGCGGGCGATGGTACAGGCCGCCTGGGCCGGCATCGAGGATGCCGATCAGGCGTTGCTGTTGGTCGATGCCGAGGCGAGGGCGATCGGCGCTGACACGCGCCTCATCCTGGACGGCCTGACGGACCGCAGGAAAACCGCGTTGCTGGCGATCAACAAGATCGACCTGGTCCCGCGCGCGCGGTTGCTCGAGCTTGCCGAGCTCTATCGCCAGGAGCCTGCCATCGAGGCGATCTTCATGATCTCGGCGCTCAGCGGCGACGGGGTCGAGGACGTCGAGCGCGCGCTTGCCACGCGCCTGCCCGAGGGTCCCTGGCACTATCCCGAGGACCAGCTCTCGGACCTGCCGGAGCGCCTCCTGGCCGCCGAAGTGACACGCGAGAAGCTGTTCCTCAACCTGCACCAGGAGCTGCCCTATTCGCTTACCGTGGAGAGCGAAAGCTGGGAAGAGTTCGACGACGGCTCGGTACGCATCGAGCAGACGATTTACGTCCTGCGCGAACGGCACAGGATGATCTGTCTCGGCAAGGGCGGCGCCAAGATCAAGGCTATCCGCGAGGCGGCTCAGAAGGAGCTGCAGGAGATGCTTGGTCGCCGGGTGCACCTCTTCCTGTTCGTCAAGGTGCGCAGCAACTGGCTCGACGATCCGGCGCACTACAAGGCCTGGGGACTCGAGTTCGCGGGGGAGGGGTAGCCAGGCGGGCGCTACAAAAGTCCGCTATGTCATTAGGTTAACGGAATAAATCCAACACTGCTGATGTCACTGCGGTATCGTAGTGGTGACCAGGTGCAAGCGGCGCCCCAGCGTGTATGCGAGGGCCTGACAGTTGGGGGGATGGGTGCTGAGACATCTGGACAAAGTGTTATTCGCACTCGCGCTGGGAGTTCTTGTCTTCGCCTACGGTGTGGCGGTCGGCAAGTACGACCTGTTTCCGTACGAAATGCTTAACAAAAGCGCCGATGCAGCCAGCGATCTTTATCGGAATTGGAAATCATACGCTCTGATCGAGCCGACGAAGTATCTCCATCCGGCGCGTCAGCCGGGCGCGGGCGTGACGATCTACGATCCGGAGCGGGCCTATGCTGGCCTCACCTTCATGACCGGCCTGTTCGATCGCGAGGTCGCGCTTCAAATCGTAGATATGCAGGGAGCGGTCGTCCATCGCTGGATTCCGGACCTGGACCGTATTTCGGGCGGGGTGGATGGCGAGCTGCCGGCGGGCAGCGAATATCCCTTCAACAAATGGGATACGGAGGTTCACGGCGCCTGGGTCTTGCGTGATGGCAGTGTAGTCTTCAACTATTTTGCGACACTCCTCGTGAAGCTCGACAAGTGTGGCAACCCTCTGTGGATACGACCTTATGTGACGCACCATTCGGTGTTTCGTTCCGAGGATGGCAGCTTCTGGATGTCGAAGAGGAGCTATGTCGCGGAAGGAGGGCCGACACCGCCGATGATCGTCCCGCCCTTTAAGCAAGAGTCGGCGCTTCAAGTCTCGCCGGATGGAGAGATCCTCCGCGAGATCCCTCTGGCTCGCCTCTTGATTGACAACGGGATGGAGGGGCTCCTGTTCCCCACGGGCACAGCTTCTGTCAGGAATCCCCACGATGACTTCCTCCACTTGAACGATGTCGAGGTTCTACAGAGTGCCGACGCCGCCAGCTTTCCTATGTTCGAGGCCGGCGACGTGATGGTTTCGCTGAGGCATCTGAACTTGGTCTTCGTATTCGATCCGGACACTTTGAGGATTAAATGGCACCAGACGGGCCCCTGGTTGCAACAGCATGACCCCGATTTCCTGCCGGACGGCACCATTTCGATATTCAACAATCGGCGGGATCACACACGAACTGGATCGGTGCTAGGTGGCAGCAATATCACGGTCGTCGATCCGGCCAGCCACGAAACCCGAATTGCCTATGAGGGAAGCCCTGAAAAGCCTTTCTACACCGACGAGATGGGGAAGCATCAGCTTCTACCGAACGGCAATATCCTGATTGCCGAATCCTACGGTGGCAGGGCCTTCGAGGTCGACGAAAAGGGGGAGATTGTCTGGGAGCATATCAATCGTGTCGATGATACGCACATCGCTGAGTTCCAAGAAGCGACACG
>JBOHKJ010000352.1:0-4196 GCA_050728975.1 Kiloniellales bacterium
GCCGCCCGTGGGAGGTCGGCAAGGCCTTCGAGGCCTCGGCACCCTGCAGCGCGCTGGTGCCGGCGAGCAAGATCGGTCACCCGGACAAGGGCGCGGTGTGGCTGAAGGTGAACGGCGAGCTGCGCCAGAGCGGCGACCTGAACCAGTTGATCTGGAAGGTGCCGGAGATGATCGCCTATCTCTCCAGCCTGTTCGAGCTTCAGCCCGGCGACCTGATCTTTTCGGGCACCCCGGCCGGCGTGGGCGCGGTAAAACGCGGCGACCGCCTGGAGGGTCACGTCGACGGCGTGGGCGAGCTGTCGGTCGAGGTGACCTGATGTCGGCTGCAAGAACGAAGCGGCGAGGGCCGGGCGGGCGCCCTTGACGACCGGGACGGAGGGGAGGAGGCTTTCTCTATGCGCCTGCTCCGTCGAATCGCGCCGCTTGCCGTTGCGCTCGTGATGACCTTGCCGACACTCTCCGGCGCCGAGCCCGCCGGCGCGCATCGCTTCTCCTTCGTCTCGATCGAGGGCGACCCGCTGCCGCTCGCCGGCTTCGCCGGCAAGGCGCTGCTGCTGGTGAACACCGC
Source organism: Kiloniellales bacterium (assembly GCA_050728975.1). Taxonomy (GTDB): domain Bacteria; phylum Pseudomonadota; class Alphaproteobacteria; order Kiloniellales; family JBOHKJ01; genus JBOHKJ01. The sequence goes on from JBOHKJ010000352.1 coordinate 569, forward strand.
CTCCTTTTGCGGCTACACCCCGCAATACGAGGGGTTGGAGGCCTTGTGGGAGCGCTATCGCGAGCGCGGCCTGGTCGTGCTCGGCGTTCCCTCTAACGATTTCGGCGCCCAGGAGCCGGGCTCCGCGGAGGAGATCAAGCGCTTCTGCGAGGTGAACTACGCCATCGACTTCCCGCTGACCGAAAAGGTGGTGGTGAAGGGCGCCGCTGCCCATCCTTTCTACCGCTGGGCGGCAGAGGAGCTGGGCGCCGAGGCGGCGCCGCGCTGGAACTTCCACAAGTACCTGGTGGCTCCCGACGGGCGTCTCGCCGGCTGGTTCCCGACCCGGACCGAGCCCGACGACCCCAGAGTCCTGGAGGCCATCGAGGCCCTGCTACCCACTATCCGGCCGGGCAGCTGATCTGCCCGGCCGCCCCTCAGGAGCGCTGGCAAGCCTACGCCGGACTCGAAGATCCCGGCGCGCAAGAAACTCTTTGGAGGAGGATCATGGATCGCAGAACCTTCATGCTTTCGTCGTCCGCGCTGGCGCTGGCCGCGCTCTCCGGCTGCACCAGCCCGGAGGGCGACACTGCCGCCGAGAAGCGTCAGGCGGTCGGCGAGATGCGCAGCGACACGCTCACCAAGCTCTACGCGATTGAGCCCTCGGCCGAGGAACAGATCGCCAATGCCGCCGGCTACGGCGTCTTCAGCAATGTCGGCGTCAACCTGCTCCTGCTCTCCGCCGGCAACGGCTGGGGCGTGGTGCGCGACAATGCCAGCGGCGACGACACCTATATGAAGATGGTCTCGGGCGGAATCGGGCTGGGCCTGGGCGTCAAAGATTTCCGCGGCGTCTTCGTCTTCACCGAGAGGGAGGCGATGGAGTCCTTCGCTAACAGCGGCTGGGACGCCAGCGCGCAGGCCGACGCCGCCGCCAAGTCCGGCGAAAAGGGCGGAGCCTGGGCGGGTGCCATCGATGTCGCGCCCGGCATCAAGCTCTACCAGATCACCGAGCACGGTCTCGCCCTCCAGGCCACCATTCAGGGCACCAAGTACTGGAAGGACGACGAGCTGAACGGCTAGAGCGGATCGCGATCGGATGGAACCGGTTCACGGTTCCAATCGATCGCGTAAATCCGCTCCGCACATAAGGATCGGGGCAGATTCACCAGGTCGGCGAATCGCCCCGGTTCATTTTGCCGGGGGGCGATTGCATCCGACCCGGATCTGCTCTGGACCGCTCGAATGGCCGTCGCCGAACGGGACAGGGCGGCTACAGGGCCCGCGGAAGCCTCGAAACCGGGGCTTCTGCCGGCCTTCCTTCATGAACGCGATTTAATCCGCGAGACAGGGCCTCGCAACGGCTCGAAGCCGAAGATTCTCGTTCTGGCCGAGCCGCGAAACTCGTCCGCAGAGTTGAAATTTCCCGCGCCCGACAAAGATGAACGAGGCCGACGCAAGGCGTCGGCCGTTGTCGCCGCCACCACCGACAGGAGTCGACCATCGCAATGAGCTCGAAAACGCCCCCGGCAATGCGCCCGAAGGGCGCGCAGGAATCGAAGGTCCTGGTTCTGCAGGGCGGCGGTGCGCTCGGAGCCTACCAGGCCGGTGTCTATGAAGAGCTGGCCGCGACGGGCTGTGCGCCCCATTGGGTTGCCGGCATGTCGATCGGTGCCGTGAACGCCGCTTTGATCGCCGGCAATCCGCCCGAGCGGCGCCTCGAGCGCTTGAAGAGCTTTTGGGATTCCGTGACCTCGCACCTGCTGGCCGAGCCTGCGGTGCCGGGAGAATACGCGCGCGCCCTGTTCAACGAGACGAGTGCCGCCTTCGTCGCGGCTTTCGGCATTCCCAGCTTCTTCGAGCCGCGACTGCCACCGGCGCTCGTCTATCCTCCGGGCGCGCCGGAGGCGCTCAGCCTTTACGACACCGCGCCGCTGCGGCGCACTCTCGAAGCGCTGATCGACTTCGACCGTATCAACTCCGGAGAGGTGCGCCTCAGCGTCGGCGCGGTGAATATCCGGTCCGGCAATTTCGTCTACTTCGACAACAAACGGCAGAAGATCGGCCCGGAGCACATCATGGCGAGCGGGGCCCTGCCGATCGGTTTTCCGCCGATCGGAATCGACGGCGAGCATTATTGGGACGGCGGCCTCGTGTCCAACACGCCGTTGCAGTACGTGATGGACGAGGTGCCACGCTCCGACATGCTGATCTTTCAGGTCGACCTCTTCAGCGCCAGGGGCGCGATGCCGCGAACCCTTCTGGATGCTTACGAGCGTGAGAAGGATATCCGGTACTCGAGCCGGACCCGGCTCAATACCGACGTCTTTCGCGACACCCAGGCGCTGCGCCGCGCCGCGCACCGACTGCTCGAGAAGCTGCCTGAGAAGCTCAAAAACGATCCCGACGTGAAGCTGTTGCGGGAGCTCAGCTGCAATGCTGCCGTTACCATCTGCCACTTGATTCACCGGCAAAAGAGCTATCAGTCGCACTCGAAGGACTACGAATTCTCCCGCTACTCCATAAGGGAACACTGGCAGGCCGGTCGGGACGACGTCCGGCGGACGCTGCAGAGCAAGACCTGGCAGCGGCGCGAGCGGCCGCGGGAGACGGTCACCGTATTCGATCTGGCGCGCGACGCACGCGACTAGAGCGGATCGCGACCGAGCGGAGCCGGGCCGCGGCCCTGGCGCAACTGCAAGCAAAGGAGTGTGGTCATGAAACTGAAGGATAGAGTCTGCATCGTTACCGGTGCCGCGCGCGGAATCGGCGAGGGTATCGCCAGGCGCTTCGTAGAAGAGGGCGCCAAGGTCGCCATCGCCGACCTGGATCTGCGATCCGCGCAACAGGCTGCAAAGGAGCTGACCGAGCGGGGGCCCGGCGAGGCGACCGGCATCGCGATGGACGTGACGGACGAGGGCGCGGTCAATCGCGGCATCGAGGCGGTCGTCGAGAAATGGGGCGGCATCGACGTCCTGGTATCGAACGCCGGTATCCAGATCGTGCACGAGATCGAGAATTTCCCCTTCAAGGACTGGAAGAAGCTGCTTTCGGTCCATCTGGACGGCGCCTTTCTCACCACCAAGGCCTGCATCCCACATATGTACGCGCGGAATCGCGGCTCGATCGTCTTCATGGGATCCGTGCATTCCAAGGAGGCCTCGCCACTCAAGTCGGCCTACGTCACCGCGAAGCACGGTCTGCTCGGCCTGGCGCGCGTGATTTCGAAGGAGGGCGCCGCCCACGGGGTGAGGGCGAACGTCATCTGCCCGGGCTTCGTCGAGACGCCGCTGGTGACCAAGCAGATTCCCGAGCAGGCTGCGGAGCTCGGCATCTCCGAGGAGGAGGTGGTGAACGAGATCATGCTCGGCGAGACAGTCGACAGAGAGTTCACCACCGTCGAGGACGTGGCCGAGGTGGCGCTGCTCTTCGCCGCCTTTCCGACCAACGCCCTCACCGGCCAGTCGCTGGTGGTCAGTCACGGCTGGTATATGAACTGAGGCACCGAGGGCGTCCGGCGCCACCGCCGACGCGCGGTCCACCGCTGGACTTTTTTGTCTTTTCGGCGGCCTCTGCTAAGAAGAAGGTCTGACGAACGCGGCGGAGTGTGCCGGCATGGGCAATTTCATCCTCGAGGTCGTTGTGGAGA
>JBOHKJ010000353.1:0-18624 GCA_050728975.1 Kiloniellales bacterium
GGTCGAGCTCCCGTGGCGGGTAGCCGGTCTTGGCTTTCTCGGTCGCGCGCTGAAGGCGCGCATAGACGAAGGGCGCGGTGACGTCGGGGATCTGCGGAAAGCCGTCCTTGTCGGTGACCGCCACGGCGACGCGATAGGCCCGCAGCAGCTCGACGAAGCCGGCGGTCCGGAAGCTGTCGTGCCGCACCTCGACGACGTGGCGGACGGGGCGGCCTTCGACGCTGCCCGGCAGCAGCTTCAGGAAGGCTTCGAAATCCGCGGGGTCGTACTTCTTCGTCGGCAGGAACTGCCAGTTGACCGGCCCGAGCTTGTCCTTCAGCTCCATGACGCCGCTGGCGAAGAAGCGCTCGATGGAGGAGCCGGCCTCGCCGAGCGCGCGTCGGTTGGTCGCGAAGCGCGGGCCCTTGACGGCGAACAGGAAGTCCTCGGGCGTCTCCGCGCGCCAGCGGGCGAAGCTCTCCGGCTTCTGCGACCCGTAGTAGGTTCCGTTGATCTCGATGGAGGTCAGCTGCCGGCTGGCATAGTCCAGCTCGCGCTTCTGCGCGAGACCCTTGGGATAGAAGGTCCCGCGCCAAGGCTCGTAGGTCCAGCCGCCGATGCCGACCCGGATCGTTCCTGTCATGGCCGTGGGCGATCCTCGCTCCGTTTCATCCAAGCTGGTCATGGAGCGCGGCCCATGGAAGCTCTCGGTCTCTGTCCCGGCGCGCCACTTCCTTCTCTAGAACGCGAAAGTCGTCCGGCAAACGCCGGCTGTATAATGTAAATCGCCAACTTCGTTGCAACCGGCAATCGCACGGCGGCGGTTCCTTTGCGCTTGGCAAAGAAGCGAGGCGTATCGTAGGATATTTCACGTGGAGGCGCCCGGTCGAAGGCGCCCGGTGGAAGGCATCAGGTCGGAGGCACCAGGTCTGAGGCACCAGGCCAATGGCCTTCCCGCTCGCTTTACGGACTCGAGAGTCGAAGTAATTTTTCCCCGACTCGCGCGGACTTCCCGCTAGGTCGGCGGTTACATCGTGGAGGCTGTTTCCATGAGCGCCCTGGCTGAGGCCATCGGCATCGAGCAGTCGCCTCTGCATCTGGCACAGGAGCGACAGTCGCACGAACTGATCCAAGCGCTGCCCGCAGCCATCTACACGACCGATGCGGCCGGGCGAATCACCTTCTTCAACGAAGCCGCCGCCGAGCTCTGGGGTCATCGTCCCGAGATCGGCAAGAGCGAATGGTGCGGCTCCTGGCGGCTGCTTTGGCCGGACGGCCGGGTCATGCCGCACGACGAATGCCCGATGGCGGTCGCGCTGAAGGAGGGACGGGCCATAAGAGGCGCCGAGGCCATCGCCGAGAGACCGGACGGCACGCGCATTCCGTTCTTTGCCTATCCGACGCCGCTACGCAACGAGTCGGGCGCGCTCGTCGGCGCCATCAACATGCTGGTGGACGTGTCCCGGCACAAGCAGGTCGAGGCGGACTCGCTGCAGCTCTCCGCAATCGTCGAGTCTACGGACGATGCGATCGTCAGCAAGGACATCAACGGCATCATCGCCAGCTGGAACCGCGGCGCCGAACGGCTGTTCGGCTACAAGGCCGAGGAGGTCGTCGGCAGCTCGATCACCCTCCTGGTCCCGGAAGACCGTCACGACGAGGAATTCGACATCCTGGAGCGCCTCAATCGCGGCGAGAGCATAGAGCACTACGAAACCGTTCGCCGCCGCAAGGACGGAAGCCTGGTCGAGGTTTCGCTGACGGTAACGCCGCTCCGGGACGCTACCGGACGAGTCGTCGGTGCGTCGAAGATCGCGCGGGACATCACCGAGCGCAATCAGGCGCGCGAGCGTCTGCGCCTGCTGCTGCGAGAGATGAACCACCGGGTCAAGAACCTCTTCGCCCTTGCCGGGGGCGTGGTGGCGCTGAGCGCAAGCTCGGCACGGACGGCGAAGGAGCTGGCCGAAACGGTCCGGGCAAGGCTGGGGGCGCTTTCGCGGGCCCACGATCTCACGCTGTCGATGTCCGACGACGAGCAGGGCATTGCCCGCCACCCGACAACCTTGCCGCTCCTCGTTCGGACTATCGTCGCTCCCTATCTCGATCCGGAGCCGGGGGAGAATGTACGCATCGTCGCCGCCGGGCCCGAGGTGCCGGTCAGCGGCGGTGCCGTCACGAGTCTGGCGCTTCTGCTGCACGAGCTCACGACCAACGCCGCCAAGTATGGCGCGCTGTCGTCTCCGAGCGGCCGTATCGACATCGGCTGGCTGGTGGAGAACGACGGCCTCCGGTTGACGTGGCGCGAGCGCGGCGGGCCTGCGATCGACCGACAGCCGAAAGAGGAGGGCTTCGGGAGCCTGCTGGCCCGAGCGACCGTAAGCGGGCAGCTGGGCGGTCAGATGTCCCGCGAGTGGAAACCCGACGGCCTGGTCGCGGTCCTGCAGGCACCCCTGGCGCGGCTCGCCGGGTAACGCGCGGTCTCGGCGCCCGCCGGCCTGGCAATTCTACCGCTTTTCCTCTTGACACGCGGGCGATTGCCCCATACCCTGCGGGACCGCCGGCCCGCGCCTTCGCGCTGCCGGACGGCGGCTAAAACGAGAGGCTTTTGACCTCTCTCATAATTCACAACTAAGTCGCTGTTCTGTCGCACACATTTTGGTAGGAATTATACGAAATGACAGTCGGAATCGCCGCCGAAAGCCTGGTTCCCGTGTCAATTTGCGCGAGGCTTCCGGAAGGGCCGAGATCGCTGCCGATATTCGCCGCAGCTCTGCCGCGGCCGGCGGCCGGATGCCCGGCTCGGTTCGAGATTGACGTCCCGGCTTATGGAGGGCCGACGCTATGATCAAGGGCCTGCATCACAACGCCTACCGCTGCCGCGATTCCGAAGAGACGCGGCGCTTCTACGAGGATTTCCTGGGCTTGCGCCTCGCCTGCACGCTACGCATCGGCGAGACCAAGACCGGGCGGCTCACCGACGCGCTCCACACTTTCTACGAGATGGACGACGGCTCGTTCCTCGCCTTCTTCGAGGCGCCCGATCAGCCCTTCGAGTTCAAGCAGCAGGCGGACTACGATCTCCACATCGCGCTCGAGGTGGAGCGGGACGCGCTGCCGAGGATGTTGGCGAAGGGCAAGGAGGCCGGCATCGAGACTCGCGGCATATCCGATCACCGCTTCATCGAGTCGATCTACTTCCGCGATCCCAACGGCTATGTGATCGAGCTGACCGCCAAGGTGCCGGGTCAGGAAGCAGCGACCGATCCCGCCAGGAGCGACGCCCGCGCGCTGCTCGAACAGTGGCAGTGCGACAAGCAGTCGAGCGAGAGCGCGGCGGAATAGCGGCGTTGCGTCCGGCGCAAGCCTGCCGGCCTTGAAAGGCCCCGCGGCAGATTCGACATCCTGCGACAGGTAGCCGGCATCGTGTGCTCGGCGCGCGCGCAACTACGACGAGCGAGGGAATCTCCACGATGACCGAGACCGACCGGACACCCGTCCGCCTGCTGGGCTTTGCCGGCAGCCTGCGGCGCGAGGCCTTCTCCAAGGCCGTCGTCAGGGGAATTGCCGAGCGCCAGAAGGCGCCGGTGACCATGACCGTCTTCGACCTCGGCGAGGTCCCGCTCTACAACCAGGACCTCGACGGCGAGAATCAGCCGCCGCCGGTCGAGGCCTTCAAGGCGGCGATCGCCGAAGCCGACGGCCTGGTGATCGTGACGCCGGAGTACAACTACGGCATTCCGGGCGTGATGAAGAACGCGCTGGACTGGGCCTCGCGTCCCGGATTCGACTCGGTGCTGAAAGACAAGCCCGTGCTGCCGGTCTCGAGCTCGCCGGGCCTGCTCGGCGGGGTGCGCGCGCTCGCTCAGCTGAAGGGCACGCTGCTGGCGACGCTGTCGCGCGTGATCCTCGGGCCCGAGGTCGTGATCGGTCAGGTGAAGGGCAAGGTCGAGGGCGGCCGGCTGGTCGACGAGACCTCGCTCGGCTTCGCCCAGGCACAGGTCGACGCCCTGGTTGCCGCAATCCGAAGCAACCGTGCAGTCAAGCCGACCCGAAGCAAGGTCGGAGCGGACTGATCCAGCTCCGACCCGTCGCCTCGGGCCGTTCGCTTCAGATGCCCCAGTTCAGATGCCCCAGTAGGGCGGGACCTTGTAGTAGTCGTGGATGCGCTGCTCGTAGGCGCGGTCGCCCCACCAGGTCCGCGCCTCGTCCTCGACGATCGGCGCACTCTGGAGCTGGTCCTTCGACAGGTTGACGACGTAGCCGCCCTGGCGCGTGTCGTAGTGGAAGGATTCCCAGGGCAGAGGATGGTACTTCTCGCCGATGCCGAGGAAGCCGCCGAACGACATGAGGGCGTAGGTGATCTTGCCGCTGGTCTTGTCGATCATGACGTCGTGGACCTCGCCGAGGTGATCGCCGCTGCCGTTGTAGACTTCGGTGCCGGCGACCTTGGTGGCCGAGATCAGGTTGCTGGTTTCATCGCGCTGTCCCATTGTTCTTCTCCTTGCGAATGTAGGATGGCGGATAATCAGCACGACTGCGGACGCCCGAGCTTTGTTCCGCCAGGTCGCGGTCAGGACGCGGTACAGCCGCGACCACAGGATTACCGGCCTAGCCGTCCTTTTCGCCGGCAAGGAACTGTCCCGCCGCGGTGCTGCGCCCGAGACTGTGGCGGTCGATCGCAACCGCTTTCACCAGCGCGTAAACTCGTTGCCCGGGCTTGAGGTCGAGGTCGTGCAGCGAGCGCCAGGTGATGCGCGCCCAGATGGCGGCGTCTCCGGCATCGAGCCGCAGATCCACCTGCGGCGAGTCCTCCTGGCCGATGTCGCGGACGATCGCCGGGATCACATTGAGGATCGAGGTCGCTTCGGGCGGCTTCAAGGCCAGCGCGACGTCGCGAGCCCGGATGCGCACCCGGATGCGGCTACCGAGCGGCAGGTCGAGGTAGGGCACGAACAGCCGCCCGCCGGAAAAGGTCAGCTCGCTGAGGTCGTAGGCGTGCTCGTGGTGAGCGACCGCCGCCTCGATCACCGCGCCGGCCTCGAAGCGCCCGGTGAGCGGCCGTAGATCGAGCCGGCTGGTCAGCTCCTCGACCGTGCCGACCGCTTCCACCCGGCCGTCCGACATCAGCACCAGCGTATCGGCGAGGCGCACGATCTCGGCCATCGAGTGGCTGACGTAGACGATCGGTACCTTCATCTCGTCGCGCAGCCTCTCGACGAATGGCAGCACCTCGTCCTTGCGCGCCTGGTCCAGGCTGGCGAGCGGCTCGTCCATCAGGAGCAGACGCGGGCTCGCCAGCAATGCGCGACCGAGCGCGACCCGCTGCTTCTCGCCGCCCGAGAGATCGTGCGGGCGCCGCCCGAGCAAGGCCTCCAGCCCGAGCAGCGTCACCACCTGGTCAAGGGAGATGCGGCGCTCGGCCCCGTTGAGGCGCTTCCAGCCGAAGGTCAGGTTGCTGCGCACGCTGAGATGGGGAAAGAGGCGCCCTTCCTGGAACACATAGCCGAGGCGGCGGCGCTCCGGCGGTAGGTCGATGCCGGCGGTGGAATCGAACAGCGTGGCGCCTTCGACGACGATCCGCCCGGCCTCCGGCTTCAAGAGTCCGGCAAGCGCGTTGACCAGGCTGGTCTTGCCGGCGCCGGAGCGGCCGAAAATCGCGGTAATTCCACCAATGTCACAGGCGAAGCTCGCATCGAGCGCGAAGCCCCCGAGGTGCCGTCGGACCGCGACATCAAGCATCGGCGCTCATCCCTCCTGGCGGGTGTTGACCCGACGCGCCAGCAGCTCCGAGGCGGCCAGTGCGGCGATTGAGACCAGCACCGAGAGTATGGCGAAGCGCAGCGCAGCCGCTTCGCCGCCGGGCTGCTGCAGCACCGCATAGAGCGCGAGCGGCAGGGTCCGGGTCTCGCCGGGGATGTTGGCAGCGAAGGTGATGGTGGCGCCGAACTCGCCCAGGCTGCGCGCGAAAGCGAGGAATGTGCCGACCAGGATACCGGGCGCGGTGAGCGGCAGGGTGACGGCGAGGAACACGCCCGACGGCCGCGCGCCCAGCGTGCGCGCCGCGGCCTCCAGCTTACGGTCGACGGCGTCGAGCGACAGCCGGATCGCGCGCACCATCAGCGGGAAGGCCATGACCGCGGCGGCGAGCGCAGCACCCTGCCAGGTGAAAGGCAGGGTGAATCCGAAGGCGGCCTCGAGCGCGCGACCGAGCGGGCCGTTGCGGCCGAGCAGCAGCAGCAGGAAATAGCCCACCACCACCGGGGGCAGCACCAGCGGCAGATGGATCAGGCCATTCAGCAGCCCCTTGCCCGGAAACTCGCAGCGCGCCAGCAGCCAGGCCGCGCCGAGGCCGAAGGGCAGCGACACCAGCGTCGCCCAGAAGCCGACCTTGATCGACAGCAGCAGCGCCTCGAGCTCGAGCGGTGTCAGCAGGGCGGTCATCGCGCCTGGTTTCGCGCTCCCGGGCCGGATTGGAGAATCATGCTCTAGCCGCCGGGGGCGAAGCCGTGGCGGCGGTAGATCTCCTGGACCGCCGACGCCTTCAGATATTTCTCGAACGCGATCGCGCTCGGGCTGTCGTGACCGGCAATGCGCACCAGCCAATAGACGATCGGCGGATGGCTGTCGCCGGGAAAGGTGCCGACCAGGCGCAGGCCGCGCGCTATCTTGAGATCGGTTGCGTAAACGATGGCAGCCGCGACCTCGCCGCGCTCGACCAGCGCGAGCGCCGCGCGCACGTCTGCTGTCGGCGCCAGGCGGTCGACGACGCTCTCCCAAACGCCGAGCGTCACGAGCGCCGCCTTGGCGTAGATTCCGGCGGGAACGTGGTCGGGATCGCCGAGCGCGAGACGGCCGTCGCCGAGCGCCGCGCGCAGCGCCATCCCCGGCTCGATCTTCAGTCGCATCGCGCTGTCTCTCGGCGCCACCAGGACCAGACTGGTGCCGAACAGCGCGCGGCCCCCGCCTGTCGCGGTCAAGCCGCGATCCGCAAGGTACTGGACCCAATCTCGGTTGGCGGAGAGAAAGAGATCGGCCGGCGCCCCGGCCTCGATCTGCCGCGCCAGGGTCGAAGAGCCGGCAAGCACTACCGTGACCTCGGTGCCACTCTCGGCCTCGAAGGTGCGCGCGGCTTCCTCCATCACCTCGGCGGTCGAGGCGGCGCCGAAGATCGTGACCTCTTCGGCGGCACTCGGCAGCGCGAAGAGCGCCAGCAGCAGCCCGGCGAAAAGTCCGCCGCGCGCGGAGGCGGTCCTAGTCATAGAGCTCTTCGGGCGGACGCTCGACCGGCAACAGCTCCTTCAAGCTGCCGCTCTCTGCGTCGTAACCGCGAAAGAGACAGGAGCGCCGCCCGGTGTGGCAAGCGACGCCAGTCTGCTCGACCCGCAACAGAAGAGTGTCGCCGTCGCAGTCGACCCGCAGCTCGACCAGGCGCTGGACTTGGCCCGAGGTCTCGCCCTTGCGCCACAGCTTGCGCCGTGAGCGCGACCAGTAGCAGACCTGCCCGGTCGCGAGCGTCTCGGCGATCGCCGCGCGGCTCATCCAGGCCAGCATCAGGACTTCGCCACTGTCGTGCTGCTGGGCGATCGCCGGCACCAGGCCGGCGTCATCGAACTCGAGCGCAGCTTCGAGCTCGGCCGGAAGGCTGGGCTCGCGCGTCATGCCGGCATTCCTTCCTTCTGCTCGGCAGCAGCGAAGCGGGCGAAGGCCGCCTCGAGATCGGCGATCAGGTCGGCAGGGTCCTCGAGCCCGGCGTGGAAGCGCAGCAGCGGGCCCGCCGCCTGCCAGCGCGTCGCGCTGCGCATTTTCGCCGGATCGGCCGGCAGCACCAGGCTCTCGAAGCCGCCCCAACTCGCGCCCATGCCGAACAGCTCCAGGCCTTCGACGAAGGCGGCAACCGCGGCGCGCGTGCAGGGTTTCAATACGACGCTGAACAGGCCGGAGGCGCCGCAGAAGTCGCGCTTCCAGAGCGCGTGACCGGGGTCGCCGGGAAGCGCCGGGTGCAGCATGCGGGCCACCTCGGGCCGGTCCTGGAACCAACGCGCGAGCCGCAAGCCGTTCTCCTGATGGCGCGGCAGCCGCACCGCGAGCGTGCGCAGCCCGCGCAGCGCCAGATAGACATCGTCCGGCGATACGTGCTGGCCCAAGAGGCCGAAGCCGCGGCGCAGCGCCGGGTAGACCGCCTCGCTGGCAACCACCGCGCCCAGCATCACGTCGGAGTGTCCGACCACGTACTTGGTCGCGGCGTGCAGCACGATGTCCACGCCGTGACGAAAGCCCTGGAAGAAGAGCGGTGTCGCCCAGGTATTGTCGAGCAGAACCAGCGTGCCGTTCTCGCGTGCTGCGGCGGCGATCGCTGGGATGTCCTGGACCTCGAAGGTGAGCGAGCCGGGAGACTCGCAGTAGACGAGGCGGCTATCGGGCCGCAACAGCTTGGCGATGCCGGCGCCGATCAAAGGATCGAAGTACTCGACCTCGACGACGAAGCGCTTCGCCAGCTCCTGACAGAAGGTGCGTCCGGGCCCATAGACGGAATCGCTGACCAGCAGATGATCGCCGGCGCCGACCAGGGAGAAGAGCGTCGCCGCGACCGCGCCGAGGCCCGACGATGCGACCAGCGTTCCGTAACCGCCTTCGAGCCCGGTCAGGGTCTCTTCGAACGCCAGCGTGGTCGAGGTACCGCTGCGGCCATAGGTCGTGTAGCCCTTTTCGAGTCGCCGTTTTTCGCGTCCCTCCAATTCGTCCAGCGAGGCAAAGAGAAGGGTCGAGGCGCGCTCGACCGGAGGGTTGATGGCACGCCCATCGGTCTTCGAGTTGCGACCCAGATGCGCCAGTCGCGTGCTGGTGCCGGGCGCGTTTCGCCGGCTCATCGGCAACCCCCGTCCCGCGGGCCTGGACCCCACGCTTCGCCCTTGTCGATCATTACCTTAGCGCCTTTCCGCAGCTGCGTTCGCCGGTACCGTTCAGCATGGCCGAGTGGCCGCGAGCCGGCAAGCGCCCGAGCGCGCCCGGCCCGGTTGCAGTGCGGCAAGGGAGCGATCGAGCGCTGTTGCCTTCGCGCCGCCGATGCTGCATGGTCTGGGCGAGTACGGCGTATGGGGTATAGGCCGACGCTCAGAGAACAAAGAGATAAACGTACCGATAGCAGGGAAGGTGAGAGCATGAAGACCATCAAGACACTCGCATTGGCTGGTGTGGTTGCCGCCTTTGGCGTCACGGGCGCCGAGGCCGGGGACCAGCTCAACGCGATCAAAAGCAAAGATTTCATCCAGTGCGGCGTGAACACCGGCCTCGCCGGTTTCTCGATCGCCGACAGCCAGGGCAATTGGACCGGCCTCGACGTCGACGTCTGCCGAGCGATCGCTGCGGCGACACTGGGCGATGCCGGCAAGGTGAAGTACACGCCGACCACCGCGCAGCAGCGTTTCACCGCGTTGCAGTCGGGCGAAATCGACATCCTGTCGCGTAACACCACCTGGACGCTGACCCGCGACGTGTCGCTGGGCATGACCTTCACCGGCGTCACCTTCTACGACGGCCAGGGCTTCATGGTGCCGAAGTCGCTCGGCATCACCAGCGCCGAGGAGCTGGATGGCGCCGAAGTGTGCGTGCAGACCGGCACCACCACCGAGCTTAACCTCGCCGACTATTTCCGTGCCCAGGGCATGGAGTTCAGGCCGGTGGTGTTCGAGTCTTTGGAAGAGTCGATTTCCGCGTTCTTCAATGGCCGCTGCCAAGTCTACACCACGGACCGCTCCGGTCTCGCTTCGATCCGCGCAGCCGATGCGCCCAATCCGGACGATTTCGTAGTCCTGCCCGAGACCATTTCCAAGGAGCCGCTGGGCCCGGCCGTGCGCCGTGGCGACGACGAGTGGTTCTCGATCGTCAGGTGGGTGGTCTTTGCGCTGATCGAGGCCGAAGAGTACGGCATCACCTCGCAGAACGTCGACGACATGAAGGCCAACAGCACCAACCCGAGCATTCAACGCTTGCTGGGCGCATCGGGCGAAATGGGCCAGCTGCTCGGGCTCAATAACGACTGGGCCTACCAGGCGATCAAGCAGGTCGGCAACTACGGTGAGATCTTCGAGCGGAATATCACACCGATCGGCCTTGCCCGCGGTCCCAACGAGCTTTGGACCAAAGGTGGCCTGATGTACGCTCCGCCGGTCCGCTAGGAATCGGGACAGGCTGAAACGAGGGACCGCTCTGCGCTGAAACCCGGCGCAGAGCGGTTCGCATTTCAAACCTGCGGATCGTTCGTCTGCGCCGCTTCGCGGTGTGGCGGCGATAAGGCGATCCGATCCTGAAAAGCGGAGGCGAGAGGCTATGGCCGATCAGGCTCTGAAGCGGGGCAGCACGGCTCAACCCGTGCCGAAGACCGCGTTTTGGAACAACCCCGATGTCCGCGCCATAGTCTATCAGGTTGCGATGATCGCGGCCGTGCTCGGTCTTGCCGCGTACCTGGTCTACAACACCATGAGCAATCTGGAGGCGCGCTCCATCCGCTCCGGGTTCGGGTTCCTGGAACAAGAAGCGGGATTCTATATCGGCGAGCACCCGATTTCCTTTAAGGCATCCGACAGCTACGGCCGCGCCTTCGTCGTCGGCATCCTCAATACGCTGCGCGTGGCGGTTATCGGTATCGTCCTGGCTACCCTGATCGGCACCGTGGTCGGCATCGCCCGGCTCTCCAAGAACTGGCTCATCGCCAAGTTGGCCTCGGTCTACGTGGAATCGGTCCGCAATGTGCCGCTGTTGCTGCAACTCTACTTCTGGTACCAGATCATCGTCGGCGTGCTGCCGCCGGTGCGCAACGCGCTCCACGTCATGCCGGGGGTCTACCTCAGCGCAAGCGGGCTGAACTACGCCGTCCCAGTCGCGCATCCGGCGCATTGGGGCATGCTGGTCGCATTCATCGTCGGAGCTGTCGTCGCCTACTTCTATCGACGCTGGGCGGCGGACCGTCAGGCCGAAACCGGGCAGCAGGCGCCGCTGCTGTGGCCGATCCTGGGTCTGATTCTGGGCCTGCCTTTCCTGGCCTGGCTGGTCGGCGGCGCGCCGACTACAATGAATGTGCCGACTATGGGCACCTTCCGATTCACCGGGGGCTCGCAGGTCACACCCGAGTTCATGGCACTGCTTGCCGGACTCACGATCTATACCGCCGGCTTCATCGCAGAGATCGTGCGCAGTGGCATCCTTGCCGTGTCCTGGGGTCAGACCGAAGCCGCGTCCTCGGTCGGCTTGCGCCAGGGATTGATCTTGCGCCTCGTCCTGCTGCCCCAGGCCTTGCGCGTCATCGTGCCGCCGATGACCAGCCAGTATCTCAATTTGACCAAGAACTCCTCGCTGGCGGTTGCGATCGGCTATCCGGATCTGGTGTCGGTGTCCAACACCTCCTTGAATCAGACCGGGCAGGCGGTTGAGTGCATCGCGATCATCATGGCGGTCTATCTCACTATTAGCCTCAGCATCTCGGCTTTCATGAACTGGTACAACAGGGCGATCGCCCTGGTGGAGCGCTGAGCCTTGGCCGCAATCGACGAAGCCGGCAGCGTGCCGGACCTCCCGCCGCCGGCCACGCAAACCGGCGTCGTCGGCTGGCTGCGGAAGAACCTCTTCAGCAGCGTCTGGAACTCGATCCTGACGCTCCTGGCTCTGTGGCTGCTGTTCGAAGCGATTCCGCCGCTGGTCAACTGGGCGATTCTCGATGCCGTCTGGACCGAGGTTTCGCCGGAGGTTTGCCGTGAAGCAAGCGGGGCCTGCTGGGCCTTTCTTCACGAAAAGTATCGCTTGATCATCTTCGGACGCTTCCCCTACGAGGAGCAGTGGCGGCCGCTGCTCGCGATCCTCGGCCTCATCGTCGCAATCGCCATTTCCTGCAATCTCAACTTCTGGAAGCCCTGGCTGGCGCTGGTCTGGGTTGGCGCGCTTGGGCTTTACGCGCTGCTGATGTGGGGTGGCGTGCTCGGCCTCAGCTATGTCGAAAACCGTCTCTGGGGCGGCTTACCACTCACCTTGATCCTGGCGGTGGTCGGCATCGTGGTCGCCTTCCCGGTGTCGATCCTGCTGGCACTCGGGCGCCGCTCCAACATGCCGGCGATTCGCGCGCTCTGTGTGGGCTATATCGAGTTGATTCGCGGCGTGCCGCTGATCTCCCTGCTGTTCATGGCGTCGTTCATGTTCCCGCTCTTCATGCCGTCGGGCGTCAACTTCGATGCGCTGTTGCGGGCCCAGGTGGCGATCATCATGTTCACTGCCGCCTATCTCGCGGAGGTGATCCGCGGCGGTCTGCAGGCCATTCCCAAAGGCCAGTTCGAGGCCGCGGCCGCGATTGGCCTCACCTATTGGCAGACCACGCGCATGATCGTCATGCCGCAGGCGATCCGGATCGTCATTCCGCCGATCGTCAACACCTTCATCGGGATGTTCAAGGACACCTCGCTGGTTGCCATCGTCGGCCTGACCGACCTGCTGCTGGCGATGCGTCAGGCCATCGCCGATCCCGAGTGGCGCGCCTTCTTTATCGAAGGCTACGTATTCATCGCGCTCATATACTTCGCCTTCTGCTTCTTCATGTCGAAGTACAGCCAGTGGCTCGAGGTGCAGCTCTACACCGGTCACAAGAGAAATTGAGGGAGACGACGGTCATGTCTGAAGCTCATGCCGCGAGCGCCACCGGACCGATCATCGAGCTGATCGATGTCAACAAGTGGTTTGGCCAGTTCCATGTTTTGAAGAGCATTAACCTCGCGGTCGATACCGGCGAGCGGATCGTCATCTGCGGGCCCTCGGGCTCGGGCAAGTCGACCTTGATCCGCTGTATCAACCGGCTGGAAGAGCATCAGCGGGGCACGATCACAGTCGACGGTGTGGAGCTCACCAACGACCTCAAGAAAATCGATCACATCCGCCGCGAAGTCGGCATGGTATTCCAGCACTTCAATCTCTTCCCCCATCTGACGGTGCTGGAGAACTGTACGCTGGCGCCAATCTGGGTCCGCAAGATGCCGAAGAAGCAGGCGGAAGAGGCCGCCATGCAGTACCTCGAACGGGTGAAGATTCCCGAGCAGGCCGCCAAGTACCCGGGGCAGCTGTCCGGCGGTCAGCAGCAACGCGTGGCGATCGCCCGCTCGCTCTGCATGAACCCCAAGATCATGCTGTTCGACGAGCCTACATCGGCGCTCGATCCGGAAATGATCAAGGAAGTGCTCGACGTCATGGTCGAACTGGCGAAAAGCGGCATGACTATGCTCTGCGTCACCCACGAGATGGGGTTCGCCCGTACAGTCGCCAACCGCGTCATCTTCATGGACGGCGGGCAGATCGTCGAGGAGAACGAGCCGGAGCCGTTCTTCAACAATCCGCAGAACGAGCGGACCAAGCTGTTCCTGAGCCAGATACTTCATCACTAAACCGAACTCTTCGGCCGTTGCGCTTGAAATCTCCGGGTCGCCGGCAGAACTAAGGTGTCGCTTCTCGGGATGGTGGACGAGCGTGGCGCAGCATGAGTAGTGCCGACGACGAAAAATGCCCGGTTCTGATCGTCGGCGCCGGGCCGACCGGCTTGGCGCTGGCCGTCGAGCTGGTCCGCCACGGCATCAGGTCGCGCATCTTCGACAAGGCGACTCAACCTTCGGAAACCTCGAAGGCCCTGGCGGTCCAGGCCCGTACGCTCGAGTTTTTTGAGCGCATGGGCGTGGTGAAAGAAGCCTTGAGGCGCGGCTTCCGATTTCCCGCCGTCAATATGTATATCGACAAGAAGCCGCGCTTTCGCCTCGACATCGCCGAGATCGACAGCCCCTATCCCTTCGCCCTGACGCTGAGCCAAGCCGAGACCGAGGCGATTCTGACCGCCAAGCTGGCAGAGGCCGGCGTGGCGATCGAGCGCGCAGCGACGCTGACGAGCTTCGAGGAGAAGGAGAGTGTCGTCGAGGCCAGGCTGCAGCATGACGGCGGACGGGACGAGCGGGTACGGGCCAGTTACATCGTCGGCTGCGACGGCGCCCATTCGGCGGTGCGACACTGTCTCGACCTTCCGTTCGAGGGCGCGCCCTACGAGGAAGATTTCATGCTGGCCGACGTCAAGATCGAGTGGTCGCTACCTCGGGAGGGGCAAGGCTTCATCGAGGGCGGGAATCTCCTCGTGGCGCTGCCGATGGCCGACAGCATGGTGCGCCTCATCGCCACACGGGCAGAGGGCGCGGCGGGCGGCGCCCAACCGACGCTGGACGATTTCCGAAAGCTGCTCGGCACGATGGCGACTGTGCCGGCCCGCATCTCCGACCCCGCGTGGATCGCGCCCTTCCGGCTCCACCGCCGCATGGTGCCGCAATTGCGGGTGGGGGGTGCATTTCTCGCCGGCGACGCGGCGCACATCCACAGCCCGGCTGGCGGCCAGGGCATGAACACCGGGATTCAGGACGCCTGCAACCTGGCCTGGAAGCTCGCCCTGGTGTTGAAGGGTCAGGCGCCGGAAAGCCTGCTCGATAGCTACCATGACGAGCGCCATCCGGTTGCCCGCGACGTCCTCGAAGCGACCAACCTTATGTTCAAGTCGGTGACGCTGAAAAACCCGCTGCTGCGGCCGCTGCGCGACCTCCTGCTGCCGCTCTTTCTCGGCGTGCCTGCGATACAGCGCCGTCTCAGGAGCTTCGTCTCGGAGCTGGCCATCAGCTATCGCGGCATCAGTCCGATCCTCGGCGAGAGTCTGGGCGGCGGCGGCCGCTTCAACGGCGGTCCCGCGCCTGGCGAGCGCGCGCCCGACACCACGCTGAACAGTATGGGGAAGGGGACGCGGTTGTTCCAGCGGCTCGATCCTTGCCGGCATACGTTGCTGCTGTTCGGCGGCGACCAGGGAAGCTTGGCGGCGGCGAGGGCGCTGGCCGGGCGCGACCGGCCGCCAGTCTCGGTCCTGGAAATTGGAGAATCCGAAGGCAACGCCGAGAAGCGCTACGGGGTGATCGGACCATCGCTTTATCTGGTCCGCCCCGACGGCTACGTCGCCTTCCGCGCCGCGCCGGCGGACGTCGGCCAGCTGGGCAGCTATCTGGAGTGCCACTACGGGGCGACCGCGCGAGCCGGTCGTGAGGCGAAGCTCATAGCGCCGGATGTCAAAGAGGCGTGAAACGCCCGTCAAGTATTCACGTGGTAAAATTTTAGACTAAGGGCGCAGTAACTGCGCAGTGAGGGTCCAGTTTACAGGGATTGTCAGAACTAGACCCAAGGATTTGAAACCTATCAAAGTTGAATCGATAATCTGTATTTGATTCTCTGCCGGATGTTAACGCCACGTTAGGTCGCAGTTCGTCAAATAGCCCTGCAAGACGCTTAGCGACGACGACCAGTGGGGGAGTTGCCGAAGCCGTCGATCGCCACGTCCTCGTATCAGGCGAGAGGGGGGTTATGCCATGACGAGACCACAGGAATCCCGCGCCAACCGCTCCAAGTTGATGGCGCCCGCCACCCTAGCTGCCTTCCTCGCCGATACCGCCGGCTCCACCCTGACGACCGTAGCCCTGGCGCTACCGATCCTTATCGGGGCGAGCGGCCTCGGCGTCGAGGTCAGCAGCTGGTACGCCGCACGGCGCCAGATGCAGACCGCCGCCGATGCGGCCGCGCTCTCCGGAGCCTACGAGCTGGCACGGCGCGATCACGATCAGATCGAGCCTGCGGCACTGCAGGAGGCGGGGCGCAACGGCTACGGCGAAGGCGGCCCGACCGGCGTCACGGTCAGCCGGCCGCCGACCGGCGGCGCGTTTGCAGGCAAGGGCTCCGCCGTCGAGGTTTTGATCACCAGCTCCGAGGATCTGTTGTTGAGCGGGGTGCTATTGGACGGAGCTGTCGAGATCGTGGCTCGCGGCGTCGCCATGGTCGAGACGACCGGCAGCGCCTGCGTCCTCGCGCTGGATCCCACTGCCAGCAGCGCCATCAACAACCAGGGCAACGTCACGGTCCACATGCCCGGCTGCGTGCTGGCCGCCAACTCGACCGATCCGAGCGCGATCTCGATCAGCGGTAACACGACCTTCGATGCGGACTCGCTCTGGACCGCGGGCAACTATACCCACGACGGCAGCGCGACGGTCACGATGGAACGACCGCCGATTACCGAGGCCTGGGCGCTCGACGATCCCTATGCCGATCTCGACCCCTGGGTACCGGGCGGTTGCGACGCCAGCAACGCCAGCTACAGCAACACAACGGTTACGATCTCGCCCGGAAAATACTGCGGCGGGTTGAGCGTGGGTGCCAACGCGACGGTCACGATGGAGCCCGGGACTTATTACCTCAACGCTGGAGATTTCGAGGTTCATGCGCAGGGGACCGTCGACTGCGCCTGCGACGACCCCGGCGAGGGCGTGACCATCGTGCTCACCACGACGGGTGCGATCAGCAGCATCGGCGGTGTCAACATCAATGCCGGAGCCGATATCGATCTTCAGGCGCCATCCGATCCCACCGCCGACTATCCGGGCGTTCTGTTCTTTCAGGACGCGAGGGCCGACCCCAACGAGACGAGCTTTTTTAATGGCGGCGCGGACATGCATTTGAGCGGGGCGATCTACTTTCCGAGCCAGTTGCTCACCTGGTCAGGAACCAGCGACATGAGCGCCCCGACTTGCACAGTCGTCGTCGGCCGCCGCGTGACCTTCATCGGCAATGCCGTCATCGACAACTCGACCTGCGAAGAAGCCGGCGTCGAGCCGATTACGATCTCCGCGGTCGTTCTGGTGGAGTAGGGAGCCATGTTGCAGATCTCGCCCGAGAGAGCCGATCCAAGACGCTTTGCCGCCGCCGAGCAGGGCAACGTACTCGTCGAGTTGGCCCTCATGCTTCCGGTCCTGGTGCTACTGATGATGGGAACGATCGATTTCGGCATGGCGATGTACGACCAAATGCAGCTCCGTTCGGCGGCCCGGGCCGGGGCCGAGTATGCGGTAATCGATCCGGAGAACCTAGGTGCCGTGGAAGATGCCGTGGAGGCGGCTCTCGGCGGGCCGGACCCGGCCATGGCGGTCGCCACAGGGTCTTTCTGCGAGTGCCCCGGCGCAAGTGGCAGTGTCGACTGCGGCCTGGCGTGCGAGGATGAGACAACGCCGCGCAAGTTTGTCGCCGTGGAGGTGACGCGTCCGGTCGACACGCTCTTGCCCTATCCGAATGTGATCCAGCAGATCACGCTCAGGGGCGAGGCCACCTTCCGGGTTCGTTGAGCGGGCAGATCAAGAGGTGTCGAGAATGAGTATGAAGCCTGGAATACCTCATGGCAGCGTGATAGCGGGGTGTCGACGAGGGCGCCTGGCGGGCTTCCTTGCCAACCGCGGTGGCGCACAGACGGTCGAGCTGGCCTTTGCCTTGCCGATCCTGCTGATGCTTATGTTCGGAATCATGGAGTTCGGGCGCGTCATGTGGGTGCAGGGGACGCTGCAGCATGCGGCGGAGGAGGCGGGCCGCTATGTCATGACTCACGGCTCGGCGACGGACGAAGAAGTGCGCGACTACGCGCTCGCGAAGGCCAGCGAATCGGCGGTCTCGGGAGTGGCCGTCACAGTGGACCGAGTGAGCGAGGCCACGGCCGATTATGCCACCATCACGGCAAGGCGGCAGGTAACACCATTCCTCCCCTTCGCAAAGATTGGCGGTATCGATTTGATCGGACAAACCCGCGTTCCGATCCGACAATGAGCCGCTCTAAAACCGCCAATCGCAGGCTCATCCCGGAACGGCCCCGACCTCGCGCGGGTCGTCGATAGTCTTGGTATCCTGACGATACGGCACGAAGCCGCAGCGCTGATAAAGACCCAGTGCGCGCGGATGGTCGAGGGTGCAGGTGTGGACCCAGAGCCGTTTCGGCCCGTAGCTCCAGGCGATGTCGATGGCCGAGATAAGGAAGAAGGTACCGAGCCCGCGACCGATGAAGTCCGGCAGCAGGCCAAAGTAAGCGAGCTCGATCTCCGGCTCGCGGCGCCGGTCGAGCTCGGCATAGCCGGCCGGTACGCCGTCGACGTAGAGCACGAAGATCTCGACCTGGGGATGGTGGATGATGTCGGCCAGCGCCGCATCGTCGAACGTCCGGCGCTCGTACCACAGCCATTCCTTGCCGACCTCGTTGTAGAGGTAGCGATAGAAGGCCGGCGGCGGTCGCTCGGCGCGCAGGATGGCGACCTTGGAACGTCCAGGGGCCGGAGGCACCGGCTGGCTCGGGCGCGAGGTCATCTCCAG
Source organism: Kiloniellales bacterium (assembly GCA_050728975.1). Taxonomy (GTDB): domain Bacteria; phylum Pseudomonadota; class Alphaproteobacteria; order Kiloniellales; family JBOHKJ01; genus JBOHKJ01. Next base: position 18,202 of record JBOHKJ010000353.1, read on the forward strand.
CGAGGTGACGGTGATCTCCAGCTTGCCGTCTTCGGGCGTGGCGCCCGGCCGCTGGCCGTCAGGCGTCAGCCAGCGGAAGAGGATCGCGCGATTTTCCGGCGCGTACCCGAGGCGCTGGTAGAACTCGGCAACGGCGCGATTCTCGCTGCGCACCATGAGCTGCACTTTGGGCAAGCCGCGCGCTTTCAGCCAATCCTCCGCAGCCGCCACCAACGCTCGGCCGTGGCCGCGCTTACGCAGCGCCGGCTTGACCGCGAGGTAGTAGAGCCAGCCGCGATGGCCGTCATGGCCGACCGCGATCGACGCCACCAGCTCGTGCTCGAGCAGCCCGACCAGGATCGTCGCGTTCTCGGCGCCGAGCCAGCGCTCGATGTCGGCGGCGGGATCGTTCCACTTCCGGATCAAGTCCGAGACTCGCCACAG
>JBOHKJ010000354.1:0-9895 GCA_050728975.1 Kiloniellales bacterium
CCCTTGGGTATGATGGCCGGCCGTTTCGCGGGCAGGATGGTGGCAGGCGGGCGTGTGAGAAATCGTTGAAGTGGGAGTGGGAAATAGCGCATAAACAACAGAATCACACCTAAAACCACAAATTCTCATGGTCTTGCTAGAGGCCGCGGAGAGCAGTCCAGGGGAGCGCGGTGCCGGACAATAAGGCATTGAAAATACAGGTCCTTGGTGATTTGACCGTGACGCTGGATGGGGCTCCGGCCACGCTTCCTCAATCCAAGAAGACCCGTGCGCTGCTCGCTTACCTGATAGTGACAGGGAAGCCCCAGCGGCGTGATCGCTTGACGGGACTCCTGTGGGACGTGACCGACGATCCGCGCGGGGCGCTCCGCTGGAGTCTGAGCCGGTTGCGGCCCCTGGTGAACGAGGCGGCACGCGAGCGCCTGATTGCCGACCGGGAGGAGGTGTCCTTCCACGATCCGGAGGCGGAGGTCGATCTATTGGCGCTGCGGCGCGAGCTGCCGCAACCGCTTGAGCGCGCTACAACTGCTGCGCTTAGGGCCGCCGCCGAGCGTTTCCGAGGCGAGTTCCTGGAGGGACTCGACCTACCCGACCTTCACGACTTTCAATCCTGGTGCGTCGCCGAGCGGGAGCAGGCCCGAGTGCTCCACGTTAACGTCTTGAGAGCTTTGGCAGACCGACCGGAAGCAGCGCTTACGGCGCTGCGCGCGCTGGTCCGCATCGAGCCCTTCGATGTCGCCGCTCGCATCCGTCTACTCAATCTCCTGGCCGGCGAGGGCCTCTGGATGGAAGCCGAGCAGAAGTACGACAGCGGCCGCCGTATTCTCGACGGCCTCGGCCCGACCCAAGCGATGCCACTGCATCAGGCATGGCGCGAGCTGCACAAAGGGCGCGCCGGGCCCTCGACACCCGCCGCTGCCAGGGTGCCCTCCAGTGTGCCGATCGCAGCAGCAGTCGAGCAGCGCGCCGATATCAGCGAAGAAGGAAGCCTTACACCACGCAAGTTTGAGCAGTCACTGGTCGGGCGCAAGCGTGAACTGAAGATATTCGAAGAGGCGTTGGACCGGGTCGCGAAAAGTCGCGAAGCTCAAGTGATCTTGGTGACGGGCGAGGTCGGTCTCGGCAAGAGTCGCTTTCTCGCCGAAATGGCGGCGGAAGTTCAACGGCGTGGCGCGACGCTGCTCGAGGCCTGCGGCTTCGAAGCCGAAGCCAGTCGCCCCTACGGGCTGTGGGTCGATGCGCTGCGTGCCTTGCCGCGCCATGTCTTCGGCGAGGTGCTGGCGGGGGAGCTAGGGCCGTTGCTGCAGGGAGACAACACCGGCCGGACCGGGGAGGAGACGCGCGACCGCTTGTTCGGCGCGGTTTCCGAGCTGGTGGCCGTCCGGGCCCACAGCGCACCGCCCGTCGTTGTGATTCTCGACGATGCCCAGTGGTGTGACGACGCCTCCGCATCCCTCCTGCAATATGTCGTGCGCATGAACCGGCACCGTCCTCTGCTGATTCTCCTTTCAGCGCGTAAGGGTGAGCTCAACGACAACGGATCCACGATGCGGGTCATCCGCGGTCTGCGCCACGACAATCTTTTGCAGGAGCTGGCTCTCCCGCCGCTCAACCGACAGGAAACGGCGCGCCTTGTGAAACAGGTCGCACCGGAGAGCGATGCGGCACGGGTCTTCGAGGAAAGCGCGGGCAATCCACTGTTTGCCCTCGAGGTTGCGCGCGCGCTGCCGTATCGCGGCGACGAGGTCTTGAGCCACAGCCTGACCGAGTTGGTTCGCGATCGTATCGACCGTTTGCCGCCTTCAGCCGTGGAGGCGATCCGCTGGGCCTCGGTCTTCGGACAGACCTTTACGTCTCGATTGCTCCAAGTGCTGGTGTCGAGGGATCCGGACGAGCTGGTTTCGGCCCTTGAGGTATTGGAGCGTAACGATTTGGTGCACGAGGTCGCGACCTCCAACAGCGAGGTCGGCACCTACACTTTTGCCCATGACCTTGTGCGACGTGCGGTCTACGGCGCACTTTCGGCACCGCGACGCCGTTTGATGCACTGGCGCGTTGCCGAAGCCTTGATGAACCAGAATGGCAACGACGACGAACGGGCCGTCGAGCTCGCCCATCACGCGGCGCTCGCCGGCGAAGGGGCGGTGGCGGCACGCGCCTGCGTCACGGCAGGACAGCGCTGCCTACGTCTCTTCGCCAATGCCGAGGCTGCCGCCTTGGCGCGGCGCGGCCTCTACTACGCCGAGTCGCTGGCCGAGCCGGAACGAGCCACGCTATTGATAGAGTTGTTGAATATCCGCCACGCTGCACTCCGGCCGCGGCGCGAGGAAATAGAGGAGGCGGCACGCCAACTCGCGGCGCTGGCTGAGCGGGCGCTCGACCACGGCTGCTTCGGACATGCTCGCCTCGGGTTCCAGGTGCTTAGCCACCTGCGCTGGGAGCGCGGCGAGTGGTCCGACGCTTGGCGCTTCTCGCGTCAAGCCGAGATGGTGACGCGCGGCTCGGACGAAACGGAGCGGCTGGTCGCCATGGCGGAGACCGGCCGTTGTCTCGCTATGTTGGAACGCGACTTCGCCCAGGCCGAGTCGCTGTTGCAGGAAGCAGAGGCGCTATCGAAGCGGCTCGGCCTCGAATCGGTTGCCGCGCCACATGGCCTAGGCATGCTGCGCTCTCGCGAAGGCAAGATCGAAGAGGCGCGCGCGCTGTTCCAGCGTGCGCATGCGCTTGCGTGCCAACGAGGGAATCGAATCGACGAGTTTCTGTCACTGGAGAGTCTAGTGACGCTGGAGATCGACTGCGGCTCCCTGGAGGAAGCCAACTTGCTGGCACAGCAGTTGATGGCGCTCGCCGAAAAGCTGCCCGAGGGCAGCGAGGCACCCTTCGCCCGGGCGCTCGCGGCGCTCACGCGCTCCGGAGCCTACGCCAAGGAGTATCCGGAGTTGATCAAGGCAATCGAGGATCTGCGAGGCGTAGATGCCAAGCAGCGCCTTTCGTACCTTCTAACCCGCGCTGCTCTTTTCGCGCTCAATCGCGGCGATCTCGGGACAGCGCGCAAGCGCGCGGTCGAAGGATTAGAGACGGCAAAGGTGATGGAGCGCCCGACAGAAATTGCGCTCGCCAGGACGATTTTGCTGCGCTTGGCTCTCGACGCTGGCGACGTTGCAGATGCGGCGCGGCAGCGCAGCGCTCTGAAACGGCTCGATATTGCGTCGATCCCGGCCGCGGCGCATCGGATCCTGCAGGGTCTCAAGGTAGGAGAAATGGTCGAGGCCTAGATGGAAAAGGTCGTACTGGAAATCCGCTACAATCCGCCGATCGACTTTTCCAGGGCTTTGAGCAAGCCGGCGTGGAATGCGACAGTGGCGAACTGCCTGAAGTTGCATCGTGTGCGCCGAGAGGTGAGTTATCTTGCGCTCGACGGCGCGCGTCAGCTCTGTCTGTTTGTCGGCGCAGATGCCGAATCGGTGCGTATTGCCGTGCGGTCCCTTGGCTACAAGTCGGTGACGATCTGGCCTGCAACGCTGCAGGGGCCGGTGCCACCCGCAGCTGAGGCACCGTCTGCCATCCCCAATGAGGTGGTTGTGGTCGAGCGGACCTTCGAGGCGGAGCAGGCATTCGCAGACCTGCAGTCGTTGGAAGATCGTGCCAGCGACTGCCTTCAGCTTCACAAAGTGGCATTCCTCCATTCCATTTTCGCTCGCGACCGCAAGCGCATGGTCTGTATCTATGCGGCGACCGATGCCGAGACGGTGCGCCGTGTGCAACGCCAGGTTGGTATGTCATACGAGACCGTGTGGAGTGCCTCGACTTTCCTGCAGACTGCCGAGGAGGTCGCGCTCGGACCGCTGGAAGGCTACGATTCACGGCCGCAGGCGTGACGCCCGGAGGTAGCCTCAGTCGCGCCGAAGCACGGCGCATCGCGCTCGCGGCTCAGGGCTTCTGCGGTCGCCGCGGCACCGGTGAAAGCCGTTGGTCGCGCGTCGGGCGGGCGATCGAGCGCATGGGCTTGCTGCAGATCGATTCCGTTTCGGCCCTGGTTCGCTCCCACTACCTGCCAGCCTATTCACGTGTCGGCCGTTATCGCACCGACGATCTCGACCGTCACGCCTTCGCGCGCAAGCGCCGACAGTATTTCGAATACTGGGCGCACGAATGTTCGCTGCTGCCGCTCGCGTTGCACCCGCTGCTGCGCTGGCGCATGGAACAGGCGGCCCGCGGACACGGCATCTACAAAGATCTTGCGACTTTCGCCCGGGAGAATAGCGCTTATGTCACATCCGTGCTGGGTGAAGTCGAGTGCCGCGGACCGCTTTCGGCGCGCGAGCTCAGCGATCCGGGCGAGCGCGGCGGGTCGTGGTGGGGTTGGAATCGCGGCAAGATCGCACTCGAATATCTCTTCTGGGCTGGTGCGGTGACGGCCGCCGAACGGCGCGGATTTGAGCGAATCTACGATCTGCCCGAGCGGGTGATTCCCGAGGCTGTGCTGGCGTTACCGACGCCCGAGCCGGCCGATGCCCAAAGGCAGCTCATTGCGCTCGCCGCGAGCAGGCTCGGCGTGGCGACGCTGGCCGATCTGCGCGACTACTTTCGGCTCACTCCTGCGGAATCCAAGAAGGCGGTGGAAAGTCTGGTCGAGGCCGGCGAGCTGCAGCTGGTGTCGGTGAAAGGATGGAAGCAACCCACCTTCCTTCATCGAGACGCCCATGTGCCAGGGCGACTCAAGGCTACGGCGCTGCTGTCCCCTTTCGATCCGCTGGTCTGGGAGCGAGCCCGGACGGAGCGGCTGTTCGGTTTCGACTATCGCCTGGAGATCTACACTCCAGAACACAAACGCCGCTACGGCTATTACGTGCTGCCGTTCCTGTTCGGCGAGCGGTTGGCGGCACGAGTCGATCTCAGGGCGGATCGTAAGATCGGCCGGCTCAAGGTTGAGGGCGCCTTCGCCGAGCCGAAGGTCGATCCCGTGCGTTTGATTCCGGCGCTTGCTGGCGAGCTTCTTCTGCTGGCCGAATGGCTCGGATTGGAGCAGCTCAAGTGCGGTCGGCGTGGCGACCTGATCGCTCCCTTGAAACGCGCATTGGCGATTCCGGGCGCCTAGGTACCGCCGTGTTTGGTCGGGGCCTCTTTCTCGGCATCAGGGGCTTGCAGAGTCTTGAGCGCCTTTAGCACCCGGTCAAGCAGGTCCGATTCGCCGCCGGCCATGTTCTCTTCCTCGGCGACCTGCATCTCCCGAGCGTCATATTCCCAGCGGCGCAAGATCTCGATCTTGGTCTCGTGATCGATATCATTGCGCGACAAGACCGCCTCTGGTCGGTCGAACACACCCGAGGGGTCTATCAAAGCGGTTTCGATCTCTTTGCTGCGCTTTGTCGCTTTCGCCTGTCTCGGGGCCATGGCTGACTCCTTCACGAATGGCTGCCGGAAAGGACCGCCGCGGTCGGCATGCTATTCCGTTCGCCAAAGAATACAGTGGCCTTGTTAGACATGGTATCGGAGGGTGTCGCAGTCGGGCTGTGGACCCGCGTCGCGCTGCGACTCGCCAGTGTCAGGGATAGACGAGGCCATTGCGCCGGTGAAGCTCGACGAAAAGGCCGCTATGGTCGGTATCGCCGCCGCCGTACTCGACCATTTCTTCGAATAGCCTTTGCACCAGCTCCGAGACAGGCAGCGCCACGCCCAGCTTTTGTGCCAGGCCGGTGGCGGTACGCTGATCTTTCAGTTGATGCTTGGCTGGCGCGCCCGGCTTGAAGTTGCCTGCAATCATGCACTCGCCGTGGAGCCGCAGGATGGTCGAATCCGCGAAACCGCCGAGCAGTGCTTGGCGCACCGCGGCGATATCGGCGCCGCCTGCCTTGGCAAGCAGGAGGGCCTCGGAGACGGTGGCGATGGTGTTGGCGACGATCACCTGGTTGGCGAGCTTGGCTAGCTCGCCGCTGCCTGCGGGGCCGACCAGGGTCGGGCGGCCCATCTCTTCGAAGACTGGCTTGGCGTCAGCGAATGTAGTGGGCTCGCCGCCCACCATTATGGCGAGCGTGCCCTCGGCCGCGCCTTTCTCGCCTCCAGAAACCGGCGCGTCGAGATAGCGCAGCCCGCGCCGGGCGGCTGTCTCGGCCTGTGCCTGTGCGGTTTCGACCGGAATCGAGGACATGACGATGACGACGCTGCCTATGGGCATCGCTTCGAGGACACCGCCCTCGATTAACACCTCGTCGCAGACCGGACCGCTCGACAGCATGCAGATGACAGCCTCTGCGCTGCGCACTGCGTCAGCCGCCTTGTCGGCCAGCTTCACGCCAAAGGCCTGGAGGCGCTCGGCCTTGTCGCGGCTGCGGTTCCAGGCCGTCACCGCGTGACCGGCCTCGGCCAGACGGCGCGCCATCTGAAATCCCATGATGCCGATACCGAGAAAACCGATCGTCTGCTTTGCCATTCGTATCTCCCTAGGCGTGCAGCATCGCTCCGCAGGTATCACCGATGCGCCTCCAGGGGGCAAGTGCCGATCCTACTGAGATGGGTGCGAAGCTTTGGCGTCGGCTTCCCCGAACTTGCGGTTCGGCATGACACTTGGATTGAGTTGCCCGATGTCGTTCCGGGTACCGGCCAACCTGTGCTAATTAGACTGTCGGGGCGTAACGGGAGGGAGTGTTTTGGAGAGAGATGAGGCAGACTCGTCCCTGGATGGGGCGGGCAGCGGGGATGCGGGCAGCTTTCTCGACCGCTTTCTCGCGCCCATTGGCCGCAAGGCCTTTCTCGCCGACCACTTTGGCAAGGAGCCCTTGCACATCCGCGGTGGAACAGAGCGTGTGGCGGGATTTTTCGACCTCGCTGAGCTCTCGCGCATACTTTCAATGACCTCCGTTTGGAAGGCCGACACTTTCCAGGTCTTTCTCGATCGTACCCCTATTCCCAGGGTCGACTACTGCGCGCTGGTTCCGGAGGCCGCCGGCCGTGAAGTGCTCCGACCTTCGCCGCCCAAGGTCAAAGCACTGATCCGGCGCGGTGCCTCGCTCGTTCTTGACGATATGCAGGAGCTTGCCGAGGGTCCCAAGGCCTTTACCTCGGCGCTCCAAGCCATGACCGGAGGTAAGGTCCAGGGAAACCTCTATTTCTCGATGCGGCAGAGGCAGGCTTTCGGCCCGCACTTCGACGACCACGAGGTTTTTGCCGTCCATTGCAGCGGCGAGAAAGTCTGGCGTATCTACGAAGGCGGGGTCGAGAGGCCGATTCCCCATCCAATCTTTTCCCGAACTGCGGAGCAGAACGCCAAGGCGGCTGGCAGGGCGGTAACCGAGGTGACCATGCGGCCGGGCGATTTGCTTTATATCCCGCGCGGCCGCTACCACGATGCGCTGGCGAGCGAGAACGGATCGGTCCACATCGCCTTCGGCGCCGTTCTGCCCAAGTACCTCGACCTTCTCTCGGCGCTTTGGTCGGTTGCAGTGCACCGTCCGGTGCTGCGTGGCGATCTGCCGCCTAACCCGGCTCCCGCGCAGGTCGAGGCCGCGCTCAAAACGCTGGTCGGTGAACTATCCGAGCTGGCTCGGGCGCCGGACGTTCGCACACACGTCGAGCGTACGCTAACGGAGTTTCCCTATACCCTCGACGGCTACGACGTTGCGGACCTCGTCTCACGCGATCCGGTCTATCTCCTGCGTTTGGGCATAGAAGCGAAGCAGGAGGGTCGGCGGCTGACGCTTACCGACGGCAAGAATGCGGTCCCTGTGCCGGACGCCTTCGTCGAAGCCGTCTCCTGGATCGTCGAGCGTCGCGAGGTCAGCAGAAGCGGACTGGCGGAGGCCTATCCGCATCTCGGCACTAAGGCGATCGAGGATTTGCTGGAGAATCTGCGGAAGATGAAGGTGCTGCAGTAGGTGACGCGATCAAGCGCGGCTGCGCTCGCCGTGCGTTTCGAGCGCGTGCTGCAGCTGCTCCGCTTCGCCTTGGTTCATGGCGAAGCCATTCTGTCCGGTCGGAAAGCGTCGCGCCACGACGTCCGCGCAGTAGGCGCTGACCGCCTCGGCGGACAGCGTCCCGAATTCCTGATAGCGCCGGTTGTGGCGATAGCTGCGCGGCGTGACGCCCAGGAGATCGTTCACCACCAGCACTTGGCCGTCGCAGTGCGGTCCGGCGCCGATGCCGACGGTAGGAATGGCGAGTGTTTCCGAGACTGCACGGCTGGCCTCGATGGCGGTTAGTTCGAGCACCGCCATGGCCGCGCCGGCGCGTTCCAGCAGCAGCGCGCCATCCACCAGTTCCTGGGCTTCCTCCACAGTGCGGCCGCGTACCTTGGCCGCGGTGTGACGCTGCGGCGTGTATCCGAGGTGGGCGCAGACCGCAACGCCGTCGTCGGCCAGCGCGCGAACCACGCTCGCCTGCTCGCGCCAACCTTCTAGCTTTACACCGTCGGCCCCGTCGTCCAGAAGCTGGCGCGCGCTATCGCGGGCCAGCGCCGTTGTTTCATAGGTGCCGTAGGGTAAGTCAGCCAGCACGAAGGCTTTCGTCACGCCACGCCGCACCGCCCGCAGATGGTGGCGGATATCGGCCAGCGTCACCTCGCGTTCGTTGCTGTAGCCCAGCACATTGGTACCGACGCTGTCCCCTACCAGGATCACGTCGACTCCGGCTGCGTCCTCAATCAACGCCGTCGGGTAGTCGTAGCACGTCAGCATAACGATCGGGCGCCCTGCCTTCTTGCTGGTCGAAAAATAGGTAAGGTTGCGCTTGCTCATGGGGCACTCCAGAGGGGCGGGAACGAGGGCCGTCACTGCCAGGCGACGGGACACAAACTTGCGGGACACCGCTGTGCCGGTCAACGACTTCGACACTGCCACCAAGCCATCCCGACTGCCAAGTTAACAGCACCACCAGAGGCGAGACGCATGGGTGGCAAGGACCGGGATCCTCTCCGCCGTGACGCTCAGCGGCACGATGACGGCGACCGCCGTTCCGCGGATACGCCTCTATCTACTGTGAGCGTCGGCGAGCCGATAAGTCCAGACGGCTGCGGGTGGCACGTTGTCGAACACCCATCGGCGGCGCATGCCGACCAGCCCCAGCTCTTTGGCGACGGCGGCGACGACGGGGGGGCCGAAACCATAGGTTACCTGGACGAATGGGCCACCTGGGGTCATAAGGGCGAAGGCTTGCTCCAGCAGCCCTTTCTGCTTTTCCGGCGAAAGCAGCAGGAGCGGCAGGCCGCAGACCACGGCTTTGACTTGGACGACATCGCGTCGAGACAAAAGGGCCCGGAGCTTGAGCGCGTCGCCGCGCAGTACGTCAACCTCGGGAAAGCGCGCGGCCAATAGCTCTGCAAGCCGCGGCTCGCGCTCGATCACCACCAGATCGTCCGGGTCGGTACCGCATTCCAACAAGCAGGCGGTCACGCTTCCCGTGCCACCGCCCAGTTCTACCACGGTGCCACCCTCGTCCGGGTCGACCTCGCTGGCTATGGCCATGGCCAAGCTGCTACCGCTCGTGACGGCGGTTCCGAGCCGGCCCGGGCGGGTCAGCCAGAGGAGGAAAAAGGTGAATCGCGCTCGCGCTTCGGCGCGGATCTGTTGTAGGTCGCTCACAACCTGTTAGAGATTGGGTGCAGTATTTCGCAAAACAAGCTGCGCTCCCGCCCTAGGCACTGTTGGCGAGGCGGGCGAGAGCGCTCGGCCGTCGATAGGTCCAGACTGCCGCCGGCGGCACATTATCCAGCACCCATTGGGCGCGCGCTCCGGCGAGCCCCAACCGGCGGGCCACATTGGTGGCAACCGGTGCTCGCGGCCCGTAGGTGAATTGCACCAGCGGCGCGCCTTCTGGAAGCAGGGCGAAGATCTCGGCCAAGAGGGCATCTTGCTCCTCGTGGCCGATCAGCAGCAGCGGTAGCGAGGAGACCACCGCTTTGACC
>JBOHKJ010000355.1:0-7907 GCA_050728975.1 Kiloniellales bacterium
ATCCCGGACGCACCCGTGCCGCGCGCCGGTCCAGCAGGCTCGCGCGGGCACGCGCGAGCTTCGCCTCGACCTCGGGGCTCGCTCGCTCCGGCTTCTGCAGCCGATTGAGGATGTTCCGCCCTTCGAAGTTGCCGCTGGCGGTGACGTCGTAGTGCTGCTTGAAGAGCGCCGCCTCGGCGCCGAGCGCCTGGTCGATCTCGGCCTCGTCCCAGACGTAGAAGCGCCCTTCCTCGCCCTCGCTGTCGGCGTCGAGCGAGGCGGCGAAGCCGCCGCCGTCGGCCAGCATCTCGCGCTCCAGCCACGCCACGGTCTCGCTCGCGCGCTCCTGGTACAGCGGATCGCCGGTCTCCTGCCAGGCCCAGGCCAGCAAGTCGAGCAGCTGGGCGTTGTCGTAGAGCATCTTCTCGAAATGCGGCACCAGCCAGTGACGGTCGACCGTATAGCGGGCGAAGCCGCCGCCGAGGTGGTCGTAGATCCCGCCCTGGCAGATGCGCGTCAGCGTCAGCAGCACGGCCTGCCTGTAAGGCTCCTTCCCGCCGCGCTTCCAGGCCCGCCACAGCAGCTTCAAGGCCGGCGACTGGGGGAACTTGGGTGCGGTTCCGAAGCCGCCGTCGAAGGGATCGATCTCGCGCACCAGACGCTCGGCGGAAGCCTCGACCTCGGCGAGCGTCAGGCGCCTGCCGGACTTGTTGCTGGAGAGCTTGGCGAGCGCTTCCTTGAGGGCGACGACATTGCTGTTCACCCGCTTGGGGTCCTGAGCGTAGACCTCGGCGACACTGTCGAGCACCTGGGGCAGGCCCGGCCGGCCGTAGCGGGGCTCGGGCGGAAAGTAGGTGCCGCCCCAGAAGGGCTCGCCCTTGGGAGTGAGGAACATGGTGAGCGGCCAGCCGCCCTGCTGGCCGAGCAGCGCCAGCGCCGACTGATAGATGGTGTCGAGATCGGGACGCTCCTCGCGGTCGACCTTGATGTTGACGAAGAGCTCGTTCATGCGCGCGGCGATCGCCGGGTCCTCGAAGGACTCGTGAGCCATCACGTGACACCAGTGGCAGGCGGCATAGCCGACCGACAGCAGGATCGGCTTATTGTCCGCGCGCGCCGCGGCGAAGGCCACTTCGCCCCAGGGATACCAGTCGACCGGATTGCCCTTGTGCTGCAGGAGGTAAGGACTGAGCTCCCCGGCCAGTCTGTTTTCCGCTGCTGCCGTCTGGGCCTTCGACAAAATGCTCTCCGGGGCAAAAGTTCGGACGGATCGGACGCTCGTGCCGCTGTTACTGCCGGCGCCTGCGGCCTATCTTTGGAGTCCACTATGTGAGGCTGCTGCCGAGCGCCGCAACCCCACCGCGCCGCAACCCCACCGCGCCGCTGCCCCATTGCGCAGCCGGGGCGAGCGACCAGGGAGCGAAGCCATGAAGGTGACGATCGACATCGACTGCACGCCCGAGGAGGCGCGCGCTTTCCTCGGCCTGCCCGACGTGGCGCCGGTGCAGGAGGCCCTGATGGGCGAGCTGGAAGGCCGCCTCAAGGCGGCGATGGCGGCCACCGACGCCGAGAGCCTGCTCAAGGCCTGGATGCCGGCCGGCTTCGCCGGCTGGGACAAGCTGCAGAAGAGCTTCTGGGAGCAGATGAGCAAGGCCGCCGCCGGCCCAAAGCAGGCCGGCCCCAAGCACGACTGACCGCCTCCCTCCATGCCTCCATTGCCATGACGCCGCCGCGCGAGACCATCTTCGCGCTCTCGACGGTGCCCGGCCGCGCGGCGATCGCGGTGGTGCGCGCCAGCGGCCCTGAGGCGCTCGTTGCCGCTGAGCGGCTGGCGGGGAAGCTGCCGGCGCCGCGCCAGGCGAAACTAGCCTCCTTTCGCCATCCGGCGAGCGGCGAGCTGATCGACCGCGGCCTGCTGCTGGTGTTTCCCGAGGGCCGCAGCGAGACCGGCGAGAACATGGCCGAGTTTCAGCTCCACGGCGGCCGCGCGGTCGTCGCTGGCCTGCTCGATGCCCTGGCGACCCTGCCCGGCCTGCGCCCGGCCGAGGCCGGCGAGTTCACCCGGCGCGCCTTCGCCAACGGCCGGCTCGATCTCTCCGAGGTCGAGGGTCTGGCCGACCTCATCGCCGCCGAGACCGAGGGCCAGCGGCGCCAGGCGCTGCGCCAGATGGAGGGCGCGCTGAGCCGCCTCACCGAGGCCTGGCGCGCGCGCCTGCTGGGTGCGCTGGCACACCTGGAAGCGGTCATCGAGTTTCCCGAGGAGGGTCTGCCCGAGGGGCTTTCCGCGACAGTCGGCCGCGATATATTGAGTATTCAAACCGAGATTCACCAACATCTTGATAACGATCGTCGCGGCGAGCGGCTCCGCGAGGGCTTTCAGGTAGCGATCCTCGGCGCTCCCAACGTCGGCAAGTCGAGCTTGCTGAACGCGCTGGCTCGGCGCGATGCGGCAATCGTTTCCGAGACCGCCGGCACCACCCGCGACGTGATCGAGGTGACGCTGTCGCTCGACGGCTACCCGGTGACCCTTGCCGACACCGCGGGTCTGCGCGCGCTGGACGCCGGCGGCGGCCAGGCGGCGATCGAAGCCGAGGGAATCCGCCGCGCCCGGGCCCGTGCGGAGGCGGCGGACCTCAAGCTGGCGGTGTTCGATCTTGCCGCCTCGCCTGCCCTCGACCCGGCGACGCTCGCGCTGGTCGACGAAGCGACGCTGGTGGTCGGCAACAAGCTGGATCTGGTCACCTGCGCCACGGCGCCGAATATCGGCGGCCTGACGCCGCTGCTGGTCTCGGCCAAGCGTGGCGACGGCATGGCGGCGCTGGAGGACGTGCTGCGCGCTGCAGTCGAGGCGCGGCTGGGCGGCGAGCCGGCGGTAGTGACGCGCCTGCGCCATCGCCAGGCGCTGGAAGACTGCGCGGCCGCGCTGGCGCGCGCGGCTGCGCTCGGACTCTCGGATAAGACTCTCGACCTCGGGGCCGAGGAGCTGCGCCAGGCCGCGGCGGCGCTCGGCCGCATCGCCGGCCGGGTCGAGGTCGAGGCGCTGCTCGAAATCGTCTTTCGCGACTTCTGCATCGGCAAGTGACGCAACGCCTTCCCGGCCGCCTCGACGCCGCTGGCCTCACCCGCGCCTGGACGCCGCGGCGCCTCTGACATAAAGTCCCGCGCACATTTTCTTCGGTAAAGGGCGGCGCCAAGCGATGGAGCGCTATGACGTCATCGTGGTGGGCGGTGGTCACGCGGGCTGCGAGGCCGCGGCCGCGGCCGCACGCCTCGACGCCAAGGCGCTGCTGCTGACCCACGATCCGGCGACGATTGGTGCGATGTCCTGCAATCCGGCGATCGGCGGGCTCGGCAAGGGCCACCTGGTGCGGGAGATCGACGCGCTCGACGGTCTGATCGGCCGGGTGGCGGACCGCGCCGGGATCCAGTTCCGGGTGCTGAACCGGAGCAAGGGGGCGGCGGTTCGCGGCCCCCGGGCCCAGGCCGACCGCAAGCTCTACCGCCAGGCCATGCAGCAGGCGCTGTCCGAGCAGCCCGGCCTCGCCATTGCCGCCGGTGCGGTCGAGGATCTGATCGTGGAGAGCGGGTCGGATCGGGCCGGCGCTCGTTGCGGCGGCGTAATCCTGGCCGACGGCCGCGCGATTCGCAGCGGCGCCGTGGTCCTGACCACCGGCACCTTCTTGCGCGGCCTGATCCATCTCGGCGAGCAGCGCACCCCCGCCGGCCGGGTCGGCGAGGCGCCCGCGCTCGGCCTCTCGAAGACCTTGGATCGCCTGGGTTTCGCGCTCGGGCGCCTCAAGACCGGCACGCCGCCGCGGCTCGACGGGCGGACCATCGACTATGGCGGCCTGGAGGCTCAGCCGGGCGACCGGCCGCCGGAGCCCTTCTCGACCCTGACCGAGACAATCGAGCAGCCCCAGCTGCCTTGCCACATCACTGGCACAACGCTGGCGACCCACGCCGTGATCCGGGCGAACCTGCACCGCTCGCCGCTCTATTCCGGGCAGATCGAGTCGCGCGGGCCGCGCTACTGTCCCTCGATCGAGGACAAGGTGGTGCGCTTCGGCGAGCGCGAGCGCCACCAGATCTTCCTCGAGCCCGAGGGCCTGGACGATCCGCTGGTTTACCCCAACGGCATCTCGACCTCGCTGCCGGCCGAGGTGCAGGCGGAGCTGCTGAAGACCATCCCGGGGCTGGAGCGCACCGCTATAGTCCGGCCCGGCTATGCCATCGAGTACGATCACGTCGACCCGCGCGAGCTGGCGCCGAGCCTGGAGGCCAAGCGGGTCCAGGGACTGTTCCTGGCCGGCCAGATCAACGGCACCACCGGCTACGAAGAGGCGGCGGCCCAGGGCCTGATGGCCGGCCTGAACGCCGCCAGGCTAGCCGGTGGCGGCAGCGCCGAGCTCACGCTGGACCGGGCGGTCGCCTACCTCGGGGTGCTGATCGACGATCTGGTGACCAAGGGGGTCACCGAGCCCTACCGGATGTTCACCAGCCGCGCCGAGTACCGCTTGCGGCTGCGGGCCGACAACGCCGACCGGCGCCTTACCCCCTGGGGCATGGTGGCGGGCTGCGTCGGCTCGAGGCGGGCGGCGGCTTTCTCCGGCAAGCTGGCGGCTCTGGCCGAGGGCGAGGAGCGGCTGCGCAGCCTGACGGCGACCCCCAATGAGCTGGCACGGCTGGGGATCGCGGTGCGGCAGGACGGCCAGCGGCGCAGCGCCTACGATCTGCTGCGCTATCCGGGCGTCGACCTGGCGCGCCTGGCGGCCGTCTGGCCGGAGCTGGGCGGAATATCGGCAGCGATCTCGGCCTTGCTCGAAAGCGATGCGGGATATAGCGGCTACCTGGAGCGCCAGGACGCCGAGATCGCGGCCATGCGGCGGGACGAGGATCTGCGCCTGCCGGGAGAGCTGGACTACGGCGCCCTCCCCGGCCTCTCGGCCGAGGTCCGCCAGCTCCTGTCGACCGCCCGGCCGGTGAGCCTGGCCGCCGCGGCGCGGATTTCCGGGGTGACGCCCGCTGCCCTGGCGCAGCTTTTGCGGCACGTCCGGCGGCAGGAGCGGCCGAAAGTCGCCTGAGCTGGCGCGATCTCTATATATAGAGGGCGTCGTACTAGATTTTGTGGTCTTGGCGGCGCCCAGATGTTTCACGTGAAACAATGGCGGCGCGAGGCCAGATCGCGGGCCTCGATGTTTTACGTGAAACATTTTAGGGTGGGTTCGGAATGAGTAGAGCCAAATGTTTCACGTGAAACATTTTCGACTATGACCGGCGAGCGCCCTTCTTCGGACCTCCCGCCAGAACGGGTGGCTGGCGCCGGAGACCTTCAAGCCGTTCTGAATGTTTCACGTGAAACAATCGAGCGCCTGGAGGTGTACGCCAGCCTGCTCCGAAAGTGGAATCCGGCCATTAACCTTGTGGGGGCCAGCACCCTCTCCAATCTCTGGCAGCGCCACATCTGGGACTCGGCTCAGCTCTTCCCACTCCTACCGCCGCTATCGCCGGACCGCTCCAGGGTTCTGGTTGACCTGGGGTCCGGGGCTGGGTTGCCCGGCCTGATCCTGGCGATCCTTGGCGCCGGCGCGGTGCACCTGGTGGAGTCGGACAGCCGCAAGGCGGCCTTCTTGAGAGAGGCGGCCCGCGCCACCGAGACTGAGGCCGAGCTCCACCCCTGCCGGGCTGAAGCCTTGGTGCCCTTTCCGGCGGATGCCGTCACCGCCCGGGCATTGGCATCGCTGACAGCGCTCCTGCCCCTCGCGGCGCCCTTTCTCTCAGGCGGCGGCATCGGCCTGTTCCTCAAGGGCGCGCGGCTCGAAGACGAATTGACCGGGGCGGAGAAAGAGTGGAGTATGGCCTTCGATCTGCTGCCGAGTCGCAGCGATGCCAGCGGGCGTATCCTGCGGCTTCACCAGCTCCGGAGGCGAGGCTGAAAAGCGCGGCTTTCCGGGCGGGGACCCGCTAGCAAGGGAATAGGCGCTCGTGACCACTGAAGTCTTGAACCCGCCAGCGCCGTCTGTTGGCGAGCCGGCATTGGCCCCGCCACCGGCGCGGCGGACCCGTATCCTGGCGGTCGCCAACCAGAAGGGCGGGGTCGGCAAGACCACCACCGCGGTCAACCTGGCGACAGCCCTGGCGGCCTGCGAAATGAAGGTCTTGCTGGTCGACCTTGACCCTCAAGGTAATGCCAGCACCGGCCTCGGCATCCCCAGCCACCAGCGGACCCGCAACGTCTATCGGGTGGTGATCGAAGGGGCGCCGCTGGCCGAATCGATCATCCCGACGCCGGTGCCGGGGATGGAGCTGGTGCCGGCCGGGGTCGAGCTGTCGGGCGCCGAGCTCGAGCTGATCTCCCTGCCGCATCGCGAGGCGCGGCTGAAGGAGGCCCTGGCGCCCTTTCAGGGCATCTACGACTATATTCTTATCGACTGTCCGCCGGCGCTCGGCCTGCTGACCTTGAACGCGTTGGTGGCAGCCGACGCGGTGCTGGTCCCGCTGCAGGCGGAATTCTATGCGCTGGAGGGGCTCTCGCACCTGGTGCGGACCATCGAGCGGGTGCGCCGGGCCTATAATCCGACACTCGACCTACAAGGTATTGTGATTACCATGTACGACCGCCGCAATAACTTGTGTGAGCTGGTGGCAGCCGACGTTCGCCGCCACTTCGGCGATCGGGTTTACAAGACGGTGATCCCGCGCAACGTCCGGGTCTCCGAGGCGCCCTCCCATGGCAAGCCGGTGCTGATCTACGATCTCACCTGCCCCGGCGCGCAGGCGTACATCGGGCTGGCGCGGGAGATCCTGCGCCGCGAACGCGGGTTCGCAGAGGCGACGGCGCTGGCGTCCTAGAGGCGCTCCCGCCGTTGGGGAGGGGGAGAATGAGCGAGCAGGACGGCGGCCCGAGCGTCCCCGGGCCCGGTAGCAATTCGTTAGGCAGCGATTCGCCGGCGAGCAATTCGCCCGCAGGCGGTTCGCCCACAGGCGGTTCGCCCACTGGCAGCGCGGCCACTGGGAGCGCGCCGGCCAGCCGGCCACAGCCGGCGCCGCGCGAGGAGCCGCGCAAGACCAATCTCGGCCGCGGCCTGGCGGCCCTGTTCGGCGACGAGGGCGAAGACTACGGCGCGCTCGACCGCGTACGTGCGTCGAAGACCGTACCGATCGAGCTGCTACACCCGAATCGCCTGCAACCGCGCCATCGTTTCGATGCCGAAGCGATCTCGGCACTGGCCGAATCCATCAGGAGCAAAGGCATTCTCCAGCCGATCCTGGTGCGCCGCCATCCCGAGCGCAGCAGCGAGTTCGAGATCGTGGCCGGCGAGCGGCGCTGGCGGGCCGCCCAGGTAGCGCGCCTTCACGAGGTGCCGGTCGTCATCCGCGAGTTCACCGACGCCGAATCGCTCGAAGTGGCGATCATCGAGAACGTGCAGCGCCGCGACCTGACGCCGATCGAGGAGGCCGAGGGTTATCTGCGCCTGATCGAGGAATTCAGTCACACCCAGGAACAGCTCGCCGAGACCCTGGGCAAGAGCCGCAGCCACATCGCCAACACGCTGCGCCTGCTGGCGCTTCCCCGGGCGGTGAAGGAGCTGCTGGAAGAGGGCAAGCTGAGCGCCGGCCACGCGCGCAGCCTGATCGGCATTGCCGACGCCGAGGCGCTGGCGCAGAAGATCGTCGCCGACGGCCTTACGGTGCGCGAGGCCGAAAAGCTCGGCCAGCAGACCAAGCCGGCCCGCAAGGGCGGCAGCGCCAGGAAGCCGCCCCCGATCAAGGACCCCGACACCGCGGCCCTGGAGCGCGACCTCACCAACCTGCTGGGCCTCAAGGTCACCATAAACTTCCACGGCAGCGGCGGGGCGCTCACCATCCACTACCAGAGCCTCGAACAGCTCGACGAGGTTCTGCACCGCCTCAACCAGCCACCGCGGCAT
>JBOHKJ010000356.1:0-1693 GCA_050728975.1 Kiloniellales bacterium
GCCCACCGCCAGGCCGCGCTCGAATCCTGCGCCTTCCTGATCGCCTGGCTGAAGACCAAGGCGCCGTTCTGGAAGCTGGAGGAAGGCCCGCAGGGCGCCGACTGGGTCGAGGCGCGCGCCAGCGACGACGACGCGGCCGAGCGCTGGCAGGGCCCGGATCTCAAGGCCGGCGAGTAGGGCGCCTACTCCGCCGCCGGGACGGCCTCCTTGACTTTGGTCCCGGCGCGCACCGTCTGGTCGTAGTCGTCCATCAGGTTCTTGGTGATCTCGCCCGGGGTGAAGCGGTACTGGTCGATCTCGGCGACCGGCGTCACCTCGACCGCGGTGCCGGTGATGAATACCTCCTGGGTCTTGGCCAGCTCCTCCGGCAGGATCGCTCGCTCGACCACCTTGTACTGGCGCGCCTTGGCAAGCGAGATCACGGCGCGCCGGGTGATGCCGTCGAGGAAGCAGTCGGGGCTCGGCGTGTGAATCACCCCGTCCTGCACCAGGAAGACGTTGGCGCCGGTCGCCTCGGCGATCCGTCCGCGATAGTCGAGCATCAGCGCGTCGTTGTAGCCGGCGGCCTCGGCCTTGTGCTTGGAGAGCGTGCAGATCATGTAGAGCCCGGCCGCCTTGGACTTGGTGGGCGCGGTCTCCGGCGCCGGGCGGCGCCAGTCGGCGATCTGCATGCGGATGCCCTTGAGGTGCGCATCGGGGGCGAAATAGGCCGGCCACTCCCAGGCCGCGATCACGACATTGATCCGGTTGCTCTGCGCCGAGACGCCCATCATCTCGCTGCCGCGCCAAGCCACCGGCCGCACGTAGCCGTCGAAGATCTTGTTGGCCCTGACCACTTCGCAGGCCGCGGCATCGATCTCCTCGACGCTGTAGGGCAGCCCGAAGCCGAGGATGCGCGCCGACTCGACGAGGCGCCGATGATGCTCGGTCATCTTGAAGATCTTCTCGCCGTAGACTCGCTCGCCCTCGAAGACACAGGAGGCATAGTGCAGCCCGTGGGTCAGAACGTGCGCGTTGGCCGAGCGCCACTCGACCAGCCCACCGTTCATCCAGATGAAGCCGTCGCGATCGTGAAAGGCTTGACCAGCCATGGGGCGATTCCTCTTCCTGCGCGGGCCCCGTGTAGGCGTCTCCGGCTTGCCCGGTGGGGGCATTCGATTTGGCACGATCGTTCCGGATGGGCGCCGGAATTGGTATATTAAAACAAATTGCTCTTGAACTTTGTAACAGCCTCCAGCATATATGTCAACATGACTGACGTAAAAGGCGGGGCCAACCCCCTCTTCCTGCGCGAGGAGGAGTTGCGCCAGGCGATCGAGCTGCTGTTCTTCGGCTACCGGGACTTCACCGGCGAGCCGGACCGCATCCTGGCCGAATACGGCTTCGGCCGGGCCCACCACCGGGTGATCTATTTCGTCGGCCGCCACCCCTCGATCACGGTGAGCGAGCTGCTGCAGATCCTGCGGATCACCAAGCAAAGCCTGTCGCGGGTGCTTGGCCAGCTGGTGCGCGAGGGCTTCGTCGTGCAGCGCCCGGGCCTGCGCGACCGCCGACAGCGCCTGTTGGAGCTGAGCGACAAGGGCCGGGCGCTGGAGAGACTCCTGACCGATACCCAGCAGAAGCGCCTGGCAGGAGCCTTCCGTGAGGCCGGTGCCGAAGCGGTCGACGGCTTCCGGCGCGTCCTCTTCAACAT
>JBOHKJ010000357.1:0-2012 GCA_050728975.1 Kiloniellales bacterium
GTCTTGAGCCCCGACTTGGATTTCTTCTGGAACGCATGCAGCACGTGAACGCTGTCTGCGATTCTCACAAGATACACGGCACGATAGTCTTACTGAGTCAGAAAGTCGCGGGGGCGAGCGCTGTCGAATCTGGTATTGGTGAGATTCACACTTCAGCGTGGGGGTGCTGAGATGGATCTCGGAAGAGCAGACGACAGTGAATCGCGGTTTGCAGCCTATGTCGAGGGACTTGTGAGCGTGATCGGCCATGCGGACCGGGCCAAGCCGCTTCGGGATTATTGCACGGGGCTTCTGATGCCGGTCGAGCGCAAGAGCGTGGAGCCGATGGCGGCGGTGACGGCGCCTGCGCGGGTGGCGGCGCAACATCAATCGCTGCTGCATTTCATCGGCGAGGGGCGCTGGTCGGACGAGAAGGTCTTGGCCGAGGTGCGCGAGATGGTGCTGCCCGCGATGGAGCGCCACGGGCCGATCGAGGCCTGGATCATCGATGACACGGGCTTTCCCAAGAAGGGACGCCATTCGGTGGGGGTGACGCGGCAGTACTGCGGTCAGCTCGGCAAGCAGGACAACTGCCAGGTCGCGGTATCGCTGTCGATCGCCAATCACCAGGCGAGCTTGCCGGTGGCCTATCAGCTGTACCTGCCGGAAGACTGGGCCGCGGACGCTGCGCGTCGACGCAAGGCCGGGGTTCCGGAGGCGATCGGCTTTGCGACCAAGCCTGCGCTCGCGCTCGAACAGATCCGTACTGCCTGCGCGGCCGGCGTTCCCCGCGGCGTCGTGCTGATGGACGCCGGTTATGGCTGCAACACCGGCCTGCGTACCGGCGTCAGCGCGCTGGGATTGAGCTATGTCGCCGGCATCCTGCCGAACACGTCGGTCTGGGCGCCCGGCACGGCGTCGTTGCCGCCGAAGGAATGGTCGGGCCGGGGGCGGCCACCGACGCGAATCCGCCGTGACGCGATGCATCGGCCGATCTCGGTCAAGGCGCTGGCGCTGGGCCTGCCCAAGCGGGCCTGGCGCACGATCGAATGGCGAGACGGCACGGCCGAGCGGTTGTCCTCGCGCTTTGCTCGCGTGCGCGTTCGTGTCGCGCATCGTGATTACCAGCTCACCGATGGTCGGCCGCAAGAATGGCTGCTGATCGAGTGGCCCGCGGGCGAGGACGAGCCGACCAAATACTGGCTCTCGACCCTTCCCGACGATATCGCCTTCCGTCGTCTGGTCGACCTCGCCAAGCTGCGCTGGCGCATCGAGCGCGACTATCAGGAGCTCAAGCAGGAGGTCGGGCTCGGACATTTCGAAGGACGCGGATGGCGCGGCTTCCACCATCACGCCACACTGTGCATCGCGGCCTACGGCTTCCTGATCTCCGAGCGGGAGACGATTCCCCCCTCAGCACCTTCCTCCACCACGTTCTTCCCGGAACTTGCCGTTCCCGGCGGTTACCGACCCAGAGGCGCCGCCACTGCGGCCCGAACGCCACATCCCGAACTCGATCGCAACCATGCGCCGACGGCTGACCGCCGCCCTCGTCAAAAGCCTGCCGCGATGTCCATGCTGTGCAGCTCCAATCGCAAGGCATTGGCGGCAGAGACATTTGTGACGCAGTAAGACTAAGAGTCCGTCCGCATGAACCAGGTGCAATCCGCAATGCTCACCCCATCCTGAGCCAGCCCAACCAGACGGGCACTAAAGGCCGAATACATGACCGTTCAAGCCGCTGTTCAGTCTTGCATCCGGGGGAAGG
Organism: Kiloniellales bacterium; assembly: GCA_050728975.1. Classification (GTDB taxonomy): domain Bacteria; phylum Pseudomonadota; class Alphaproteobacteria; order Kiloniellales; family JBOHKJ01; genus JBOHKJ01. Next base: position 1,748 of record JBOHKJ010000357.1, read on the forward strand.
TCCATACATGACAACGCCGGGAACCGGGCCCGGATCGAGGCGAAGACGCGCGAGGTCCTGGCATTGCCGGCCGTACCGATCCTGCTCGGTGGCGACGATTCCGTGCCCATTCCCTTCCTCGCTGGCTTTGCGGATCACGGGCCGGTTTGGATCCTGCAGATCGACGCCCATATCGACTGGCGCGACGAGTTGCATGGCGAACGCTATGGCTATTCGAACCCGATGCGCCGGGCGAGCGAGATGCCGCATGTCGCCGGCATCGTGC
>JBOHKJ010000358.1:0-12609 GCA_050728975.1 Kiloniellales bacterium
ATCTCGCGGCGCGCCAGCAGCTTGCAGCCTTCGCCGAGGCCAACGACATCGCGCGTCTCTCCTGGCAATCGCTCGGTGACGGCCCCGAGCCCGAGCCGCTTGCCGAGCGCCGTCCGCCGTGTGTCGCTTTTGCCGGCATTGCCGTCACGCCGCCGCCCGGCGCCTTCCTGCAACCGAGCCGCGAAGGCGAGCAGGCAATGGCAGCGGCGCTGCTCGAGGCCGTGCCGCAAGGCGCGAAACGCATCCTGGAGCTCTACGCCGGCTGCGGCAGCTTCACCTTTGCGCTCGCGGCGCGCGGGCGCGTGCATGCGGTCGAAGGCGATTCCGCCGCGCTGGCGGCGCTCTGGTCGGCAGCGCGCAAGGGCGACCTCGCCGGGCGCATCACGGTCGAGGAGCGCGATCTCGCGCGCCAGCCCTTTCTCGCGTCCGAGCTCGGGGAATTCGACGTCGCGGTCTTCGATCCGCCGCGCGCCGGGGCGCGCGAGCAGGCGCTCGCCTTTGCATCCGGCGGGCCGAGCGTCGTGGTGGCGCTGTCCTGCAATCCCAACTCCTTCGCCCGCGACGCGCGCGTCCTGACCGACGGCGGCTATCGTTTGGAGTGGCTGCAGGGGATCGACCAGTTTCCCTGGAGCGGTCACCTGGAGCTGGTGGCGCGCTTCAGCCGCTAGCCGCCGATATCATACCGATACCGCGCACCAGGAAGGCGATGCCGAATCCCATCAGGACCGCGCCCGAAATCCGATTGATGGCCAGGATAACGCCCTCGTTCAACTGGTGACGGACCAGAGTCACCCCCCAGGTGAGCAGGCCCCACCAGAAAAGCGAGCCGAGGAACACGCTGGCGACCAGCAGCGCGGAATCGGCGATCGAATGTCCCGCCTCGAAAACTTCGAGGCCGGTGAAGGCGGCGACGAAGACCAGTATCGTCATGGGATTGGTCAAGGTCAGCAGAAAGGTGGTGACGAAGAAGGTACCCGGCGGCGCCTGCACGCCGCTGCGCGACTTGCCGTTGTTGGGCTTGCGAAGCACCGCGACGGCGCCGAGGATCAACAGCGCGAGGCCGCCGACGAGCGCCAGCAAGGCGCGCTCGGCGATCAGAAGATCGATCACCAGCGTCAGGCCGAAGGCGGCGACGGCGGCGAAGCAGGCGTCGGCCAGCGCGACGCCGATGCCGCCGAGCAGGCCCGAAAGCAGCCCGCGCTCCAGCGTGCGCTGGATGGTGAGCAGCGAGATCGGGCCGATCGCCGCCGCCACTGCGAGGCCGAGTCCGAACCCCTTGATCGCCAGAACCAGGAGGGGGCTCATGTGGCCGCTATGCGAGGGCTTGCAGGCGCCGGAAGCGGTCAGCCGCACTGCGCGCGCTGGCGCAGCAGGTGGTCGGCGAGCACGACCGCGACCATCGCCTCGCCCACCGGCACGGCGCGAATCCCGACGCAGGGATCGTGGCGTCCCTTGGTTGAGATCTCGGTGTCCTTGCCGAAGCGGTCGACGGTCTTGCGAGGCGTCAGGATCGAGGAGGTCGGCTTGACCGAGAAGCGCAGCACGATCGGCTGGCCGCTGGAGATGCCGCCGAGGATTCCGCCGGCGTTATTGGAGAGAAATGTCACCTTGCCGTCCTTCATCCGCATCTCGTCGGCGTTCTCCTCGCCTGACAGCTCGGCGGCCGCCATGCCGGCACCGATCTCCACGCCCTTGACCGCGTTGATGGTCATGATCGCTTTCGCGAGATCGCCGTCGAGCTTGTCGTAGACCGGATCGCCGAGACCCGGCGGCACGCCCTCGGCCACCACCTCGATCACCGCGCCGGTCGAGGAGCCGGCCTTGCGGACCTCGTCCAGAAGCTTTTCGTAGCCTGCGACGGCTTCCGCGTCCGGGCTGAAGAAGGGGTTGCGCGCGACCTCGTCCCAGTCCCAGTGCGCGCGCTCGATTTTCTGCTTGCCCATCTGGATCAAGGCACCCCGGACGATCACCGGCTCCGGCAGCAGATGATCGAGCACCTTGCGCGCGATCGCGCCGGCGGCGACCCGCATCGCGGTCTCGCGCGCGCTCGAGCGCCCGCCGCCGCGATAGTCGCGGATGCCGTACTTGGCCCAATAGGTATAGTCGGCGTGGCCGGGGCGGAACTTGTCCTCGATGTCGCTGTAATCCTTGCCGCGCTGGTCCAGGTTGTCGATCACCACGGCAATCGGCGTGCCCGTCGTCATGCCCTCGAACACGCCGGAGAGAATGCGCGCCGTATCGGGCTCGCGGCGCTGGGTGGTGAAGCGCGACTGCCCGGGCTTGCGCTTGTCGAGCCAGGCCTGGAGATCGGCCTCGGCGAGCGGGATGTTGGGTGGCACGCCCTCGATGATGCAGCCGATCGCCGGCCCGTGGCTCTCGCCCCAGGTGGCGAAACGGAAGGCCTGTCCGAAGGCATTGCCCGGCATGGCGGTTACGACGCTCCGCCCGGCCTCAGCCGGCCGGAACGAAGCCCTGCAGGAGCTGGGCGATCTCGGGCGCCGCTTCGACCGACATCATGCCGACCACGTGGTAGCCGGAATCGACATGGTGCACCTCGCCGGTGACGCCGCTGCCGAGGTCGGACAGCAGATAGAGCGCGGCCCCGCCGACCTGGTCGAGGCTGACATTGCGCTTCAAGGGCGAGTTCAGCTCGCTCCACTTGAGGATGTAGCGGAAATCGCCGATGCCCGAGGCGGCCAGCGTCTTGATCGGCCCGGCCGAGATCGCGTTGACGCGAATGTTGCGCTCGCCGAGATCGGCGGCGAGGTATCTGACGCTCGCTTCCAGCGCCGCCTTGGCCACGCCCATCACGTTGTAGTGCGGCATCACCCGCTCGGCCCCGTAGTAGGTGAGGGTCAGCAGGCTGCCGCCGTTCTTCATCAGCGGCTCGGCGCGGCGCGCCAGCGCGGTGAAGGAATAGCAGGAGATCTCGAGCGAGCGCAGGAAGTTGTCGCGACTGGTGTTGAGGTACCTCCCCTTGAGCTCGTCCTTGCCCGCATAGGCGATGCAATGGACCAGGAAGTCGAGTCCGCCCCAACGCTCCTCCAGGGCGGCGAAGACCCCATCCACCGAGGCCTCGTCGGTCACGTCGCAGGGCAGCACCAGCGGCGCGCCGACCGATTCGGCCAGCGGCCGAACGCGCTTCCCCAAAGCATCGCCCTGGTAAGTGAAAGCTAGCTCGGCGCCCTGGCCGTGAATCGCCTTGGCGATTCCCCAGGCAATCGAGCGCTCGTTCGCGACCCCCATGATGAGGCCGCGCTTGCCGGCCATCAGCGCTTGACCTTCGCCCACGTCGCCCCCGCTGGACTGCTACGGACAGATCGTCGGCCCGAGGAGCCGACGGCGCGGCATCCTACACCAAAGGGGTAGGGGGGCAAATAAGTGGCCGGTTCGGCGGCATTTCGCCTTTTCCGGTGCCTTCGCCTATCATCGCCGCCATGAGGGACCCGCTGGCCGACATGATCGAGAGGCCCGAGCCGGAGCCCGAGGAGCAGGCTCGGCATCCGCGCCGCTGGGAGCGGCAGTGGCAACGCTTCACCGCCTGGCTCGCCTATTCCTTCGACCCGCGCCGCCTGATCCGGCTTTTCAGCTATTGCTTCCATCGCTTCATGGCGGACGGCTGCACCCGTCAGGCTGCCGGCCTCAGCTACGTCTCGCTGTTGTCGCTGGTGCCGATGCTGACCATCACGCTCGCGGTGCTGGCCGGCTTCGAGGCCTTCGACCCGGTGAAGGGCCGTCTGCAAGCACTGATCCTCGATACGATCCTGCCGCAGCTCGGTGTCAACGCGAGCAACATGCTCAACGATTTCATCGACAATGCCGGGCGTCTCACCGGTCCCGGCATCCTCGGACTGGCAATCACCGCGGTGTTGCTGCTCTCCAACATCAACAGCGCGATGAACGCAATCTTCCACGTCGCTGAGGCGCGGCCGCTGCTGCTGCGCCTTTTGGTCTACTGGGCGCTGCTCACGCTCGGACCGCTGTTGCTCGGCGCCTCGTTCTCGATCTCCGGTTATGCCTTCGCCGCAATCCAGTGGGCCGGCGTCGACCGCCTGACCGGTCTGCTCGGTCTCTCCCGTCTGGTGTCGATCCTGCTCGCCGCCTGCGGCTTCGCACTGATCTATATTGTGGTGCCGAACCGCTCGGTACGATTCGGCCACGCCTTCACCGGCGGTTTCGTCGCTGCCATCCTGCTCGAGGTTCTCAAGTTCACGTTCGGCCTCTACCTGCGTTTCGTGCCGGGATATCAGGCGATCTACGGCGCGCTTGCCGCGCTGCCAATCTTCCTGGTCTGGATGTACCTCTCCTGGGCGGTGGTGCTGTTCGGCGGCGAGGTCGCGGCGGCGCTGCCCGAATGGCGCGCCGCCGAGGCGCGCGGCGGCATCACCATCGCCGGCCCCGGCGCGCGTCTTGCGCTCGCCTTGGCGATCCTGTCGCGCCTGCGCGCAGCGTCGCTGAACGGGCGTCCGCCACGCGAGCGATCCCTGGTGCAAGCCCTGCCGGCGACCCCCGCCGAGATCGACCGCACGCTCAGCAGCTTGAGGCACTGCGGAATACTGGAGCGCACCTTGGGCGGACGCTGGCTGCTGTCGCGCGACCTGACGCGGCTGACGCTTGGCGGGCTCGCCGAGCGGCTCAACCTCTCCTTCGAGCCCGGCGAAGGCTGGCCGGTCGCGGCGCAGGCGATTTCCGGCACGCTCGCCGAGCGCGGGCGCGATATCGCCGAGCAGCCGCTCGCCGATCTCTTCGACGAGGGCGAGAGCCTGAACACGTTACGGGAGGAACGGAGAGCATGATCGCGGTTATCTTCGAGGTTTGGCCCGAAACGGATCGACGTCAGGACTACCTCGAGATCGCCGCCGGGCTGCGTGCGCTCCTCGAGTCGAGCGACGGCTTCATCTCGGTCGAGCGATTCGAGAGCCTGAGCGAGCCGGGAAAGCTGCTTTCGCTGTCCTTCTGGCGCGACGAGCGCGCGGTCGAGGGCTGGCGGGCCAAGGAAGCGCATCGACGGGCCCAGCGGCAAGGGCGCGCGGGCGTCTTCGCCGACTATCGCCTGCGGGTCGCCGCGGTGCTACGCGACTACGGCATGAAAGAACGCGACGAGGCGCCGGACGATAGCCGCGCGATTCACGGCTGAGCGTCGCTACGTCCGCTTCTTGGCCAGCACGGCGCGGATTTCGGCGCGCATCTCCTCGGGCAGGGAATCCAGCGCATCATGGATCTCGGCGATGTTGCGCCGCAGCTCGTAAACCTGATCGAGCAGCCGCAGCACCACGGGAATCGCCTCCTCGCCGACACCGAGCTCGCCGGTCAGCTCGGCGATCAGCTGCGCGCGCGCCACGTCGGCCTCGTCGAACAGGATGCGGCCATCGTCCTGGCGCACCGGCAGAAGCCAGCGCTGCTCGACCCAGGCGGTGAGGCGCTTGGGCTCGATCGAGACTTCGGCGACGACTTGCTCGAATGCGAGGAGCATGGGTTTTTTCACTGTTCCATCCCCGCCTTGCGGCGCGGATTGTCCTGCTGTGCCTTCGACCAGCGGCGCACGAAATCCTCCAGCTCCTTGTCTGGCGTGTCCGGCAGAGTCACCTTCAGGGTAACGTACTGATCGCCGCGCGCACCGCCCTTGCCGGCGATGCCCTTGCCCTTGAGGCGCAGCGTCTTGCCGCTGCTGCTGCCGGGTGGAATTTTCATCGCGACGCTGCCGCCGATCGTCGGCACGGTCACGCTGGCGCCGAGCACCGCTTCCGCGAGCGTCACCGGCAGCTCGATCCGGATGTCCCGGCCATCGCGCACGAAGAAGGGATGGGGCTCGACCTCGACTTCGACCAGCGCGTCGCCGGCGGGCGCGCCATTGGCGCCGGGGGCGCCCTGGCCCTTGAGGCGCAGTTGCTGGCCGCTTTCGGTGCCGGCCGGAATGCGGATGTCGAGCGTCTTGCCGTCGCCGAGCTGGACCCGCTTCTTGGCGCCCTGCGCCGCCTCGAGGAAGGGGACACCGATCTTGTAGAGAATGTCGGCGCCGCGCTTGACGCGCTGCCGGCCGCCTTGGCCGAAGAACTCGGCGAAAATGTCCTCGACCTTGACGTCTTCGCCGGCCTCGAAAGGCCGGTACTTGCTGCCCCGGCCGCTCTCGGCGTGGCGGCGATAGAAGCCGCCGCCGAAGCCGCTGGGCTTCTCCTGGCCGCTGGCGTCGATCTCGCCGCGGTCGAAACGCGCGCGCTGCTCGGCATTGCCGAGGATGCTGTAGGCCTGGGAGACCTCTTTGAACTGCTGCTCGACCGCCTTGTTGCCCGGATTGAGATCGGGATGCAGCTTCTTGGCGAGCTTGCGGTAGGCGCTCTTGATCTCCTCCGCGCTCGCGCTCTTGGCCACGCCCAGGACCTGATAGGGATCCGTCATGGCGCTCTAGATAGGCGAGATAGGCCGGAAAATAAACCGGGGGCGCCGCAGGCGGCGCCCCCGGGGTCTTGATCGGCTGGGGAAGCGGCTAGATTATCTCCCAGGTGCCGTCGGGATTCTGGCAGGCGGTGCCATGAGCCTGCTCGGTGTTGCCGCCGACCACCACCGTCGTCTGGTATTCGCGGCAGTAGCGGCCGTCGTGGTGGGTGCCGTCGCGGGTCGGCGTCACGCTGCCGTGGTTGCCGCTGTTGGGATTGTTCCAGGTGACGGTCTGTCCGACCGGCGCGCTCGCGGCCTGATCGTAGGCTTGCTGCGCCCGCAGACGGTCGTTCTCGTCCATCTGGCGGCCGATCTCGTTGCCGGCATAGGCGCCCAGCAGGACGCCGAGGCCGGTGGCAACCAGCGCGCCCGTGCCGGAGCCGAATTGGGCGCCGAGCAGTCCACCGGCGGCGGCGCCGCCGAGCGTGCCCACGGTTTGCTTGGTTCCCATGCCGGAGTTCTGGCAGGCTGCGGTGGCAAGCGCGAGCGCTGCGATCACGGCGACAATCTTGAGCTTCATGACGGGCCTCGGCCTCTATTGTAATAGGGTCAGGAGCGGGAGGGTGAGGGACTACCCCCGTCGCTCACGGGTCTCGACCTTTTAGTACGCTAGCCTTAACAGAATCATCCCCGACCGACAATTTTGCCGGTGCTGCCGGCGGCCAGGACTGGCCCCGGACCGCGGAAATCCCCGGGTTTCCGGGTACCGAACGAAGGTCTATATGGTGTCCGGGCCATCCCGTTCAATCGGCAGGCGCGCTGCGGCGCCCGCGGCCAAGGATTCGTTAACTATGTTCGACAAGCGGCCCGACGACCCGCTCGCTCTCTTCGCGGCCTGGCTTGCCGAGGCCGTGCAGGGCGAGCCCAACGACCCCAACGCCATGACGCTCGCCACGGTATCGCCCGACGGCCGGCCGGCGGCCCGCATGGTGCTGCTGAAGGGCTGCGACGAGCGCGGCTTCGTCTTCTACACCAACCTGGAAAGCCGCAAGGGCCGGCACCTCGCCGCCAATCCCCAGGCGGCGCTGCTGTTCCACTGGAAGTCGTTCGGCCGCCAGGTGCGGATCGAGGGCGGCGTCGCGCCGGTCGAGCCGGCCGAGGCCGACGCCTACTTTGCCAGCCGCCCCAAGGAAAGCCGGATCGGCGCCTGGGCGAGCCAGCAGTCGCGGCCGCTCGGCGGCATGCTGGAACTGGAGCGCAAGGTCGCCCACTACACCGCCAAATACGCGCTCGGCGAGGTGCCGCGGCCGCCCTACTGGTCCGGCTTCCGGCTCGCGCCGCGGATGATCGAGTTCTGGTCGAGCGGCGCGTTTCGTCTCCACAATCGCCTCGTCTATCATCGCGAGGGCGAGGGGTGGCGCACCGAGCGCCTCTATCCGTGATGGCTTCGAACAGGCATTGGACCGGTCGGTGAGCGACAGCAAGGGCGCAAGCCCGACGGAAGCGGTAGCCAGCGGCCCCGGCGAGGCGTTGCCGGACGCAGGCAGCCAGCGCTTGATGCGCCTTGCCACCTATGCCTCGGTCGGCGTGGCCGGGCTCTTGATCGCGGTCAAGCTGGTGGCCTGGATCCTCACCGACTCGGTGGCGCTGCTCTCGACGCTGGTCGACTCGCTGCTCGACCTCGCCGCCTCGATCGTCAATCTGATCGCGATTCGCACCGCGCTCACCCCTCCCGACAAGGAGCATCGCTTCGGCCACGGCAAGGCCGAGCCGCTGGCGGCGCTGGGGCAATCGGCCTTCATCGCCGGCTCGGCGCTGTTCCTGTTGTTCGAGGTCGGAAAGCGACTGATAACGCCGCGCGCGATCGAGCAGGGCGAAGTCGGCATCTGGGTCATGGTCTTCGCGATCCTCGCCACCTTTGTGCTCACCCGCTTCCAGAGCTATGTCGTAAAGAAAAGCCGATCGCTGGCGATCAAGGCCGACTCGCTGCACTACCTCGGCGATCTCCTGGTGAACGTGGCGGTGATCGTCGCCTTGCTGCTTTCGACCGAGCTCGGTTGGACGCTCGCCGATCCGCTGTTCGGGCTGGCGATCGCGATCTACATCCTCTGGACCGCCTGGAAGATCGTTCGCGACGCCTTTTCCATGCTGATGGACGAAGAGCTGCCGGACGAGGCGCGCCGGCGGATCAAGGCGATCGTGCAGGCTCACCCCGAGGTGCGCTCGCTGCACGACCTGCGCACCCGCGCGTCGGGGCCGGTCACCTTCATCCAGCTTCATCTAGAGATGGACGGCGCGCTGACGCTCTACCGCGCCCATGAGGTGGCCGATCAGGTGGAGGCCGAGATCCTGGCGGCCTTTCCCGGCGCCGAGGTCATGATCCACCAGGATCCCTATGGCCTGGAGGAGCCGCCGACCCGCGTCGGCGTAGCGCGCCGCGGCTGACCCAAACGGTCGTCCTTGACCGGGGTCGACGCTCTTGGACCGGACGGGAGCGGGCCTCATATCATAAGCTGGGAGACAGGGTCCGGCTGGGAATGGAAGGGGAGCGCAGAATCATGACCTACGCCACGATCCTCGCGGTGGTCGACGGGACCGAGGGCGGCGAAGCGGCGCTCGGTGCGGCGCTGGCGCTCGGCGAGCGCATGAAGTCGCGCGTCGAGTTGCTGCACGTCGAGATCGACGCCGAGGCCTCGGTGCCGGTGCTGGGCGAGGGCATGTCCGGCGCCGTCGTCGAGCAGGTGATCGAATCGCTGCGGTCCGGCGCACAGCAGCGCCTGACCCGCGCGCGCCAGCTCTACCAGGACCGTGTGGTCGATCGCGGCGTGGCGACAGCCGGGCCCACGGCCAAGCCGATCGCCGGCCAGTTCACTGTAGTGTTCGACCACGCGGTGGGGCGGGAGGCCGACGAAGTGGCACGGCGAGGGCGCCTTGCCGACCTTATCGTGATCGGCCGGCCGTCTCCGGAAGGCGACGGCGTGCTGTCGCCCTCGCTCGACGCCGCGCTGTTCGACAGCGGCCGGCCGGTGCTGCTGGTGCCGCCCGGTCAGACGGCGGAGTTCGGCAAGACCGTGGCGATCGGCTGGGACCGCTCGCGCGAGGCGGCGCGCGCCGCCGCCGTGGCTCTGCCGCTGCTCGAGCGCGCCGAATCCGTCACCGTCCTGACGGCACGCGAGGACGACAGCGGAACCGAGCCGAGCCAGCTGGTGAAATTCCTCAACGGCCACGGCATCGAGGCCCGCACCTGGGCTTTCGTGCCCGACAGCGGCAGGATCGGCGAGGCGCTGCTGGAGCAGGCCGGCAAGGCCGGCGCCGATCTTTTGGTGATGGGCGCTTACAGCCACAGCCGGCTGCGCGAGCTGGTGCTGGGCGGGGCAACGCGCAGCGTTCTGCGCCATGCGACTCTGCCGGTCCTGATGGCTCACTGAACGAGAGGGCGAGCGATGACTTTGAGTCTGGTGCGCCTCGAGCTGGCGCGCGATCCGAAATTTCCCGACGGCAGCAGCCGCCACGGCTACGAGTTCAAGGCGCCGCTCGACGCGCAGGGGCTGATCGATCACGAGGGCTGGAAGGCCAAGCGCAAGCGCTGCACGGTGCGCCGCTTCTGGAACGGCGAGGACGACGAGGAGGGCCACTTGGTGCGCCACCGCGGCGGCTGGGCTTTCCACTACGACATCGAGGGCGATCCCGAGTCCGACGAGCCGGGCTACCGCTTCGATTCCCATCCCTTCAAGGTCGGCGAATACGTCTCGCTCAAGGAACAGGACGGCGCGCTCAAGACCTTCCGCATCGTCTCGGTGAAACCGATCGTGGTTTAGGGGCCGTCGGAGCGCCTCTGTCGCTTGCGCCGGCTTCGGCATAGACTGCGCGCCATGACGGGAGACGAGAGCGCCAACGATAATAGCGGCAAGGGGCCGAAGACGCTGGTCCTGACCGGCGCCAGCCGCGGGATCGGCCACGCCACGGTCAAGCGCTTCAGCGACCAGGGCTGGCGCATCCTGACCTGCTCGCGCGAATCGCCGCCGCCGGAATGCCGGCGCGATTCCAACTGGACCCATCACATCACCGCCGACCTGGCCGAGCCGGGCAGCGTCGAGGCCTTCGTCGAGGAAGCCAACGCGGTCCTCGGCGGCGGCGCGCTCCACGCGCTGGTCAACAACGCCGCGATCTCGCCCAAGACCAGCTTCAAGGAGCGCCTGGGTTGCCTCAACGGCGACCTCGGAACCTGGCGCGAGGTCTTCGAGCTCAACGTCTTCGCGCCCTTGAGCCTGGCGCGCGGCTTCGCCCCGGCGCTGAAGAGGGGCAAAGGCTCGATCGTCAACATCACCTCGATCGCCGGCCACCGGATCCACCCCTTCGCCGGCTCCGCCTATTCGACCTCCAAGGCCGCGCTCTCGGCGCTCACCCGCGAGATGGCGGTCGAGTTTGCCGAGCTCGGCGTGCGCGTCAACGCGGTGGCACCCGGCGAGATCGAGACCGCGATGATCGGCGAGGAGTACGAAAGCCTCATCCCGCGCATTCCGCTGCACCGCATGGGCAAGCCGGAGGAGGTGGCGGCGGCGGTCTACCAGCTCTGCTCGGAGGATTTCGGCTACGTCACCGGCACCGAGATCTTCGTCACCGGCGGTCAACATCTGTTCTAGGAGTCGTGTTTTGTCCCTCGACCTCTACATCGCCTATCTGATCACCGTCGGCATCTTCTTCGCTTCGCCGCCAGGGCCGAGCCAGCTCCTGATGATCGCCAACTCGGCGCGCTACGGCTGGAAGCCGAGTCTTGCGACCGCGGCCGGCGACCTCTCGGCCAACGCCTTGCAGATGACGGCGGCCGCCTTCGGGCTCGCCGCGGTGGTCGCCGCCTCGGCGGACGCCCTCACCGTCGTGAAATGGGCCGGCGTCGCCTACCTGATCTGGATGGGAATCCGCATCTTCCGCGCCCCGCCGCCCGACCTGGGCAAGGCCAAGATCGCGGCGACCCGGGCCCAGCTCTACCGCCAGGGCTTCTTCACCTCGGCGGCCAACCCCAAGGCGGTGTTCTTCTTCGCTGCGCTCTTCCCGCAGTTCATCGATACGACCCAGGCGATCTGGCCGCAGCTCCTGATTCTCGGCGCCACCTACATCTTCGTCGACGGCACGCTGCTGTGCCTGTTCGGCGCGACCTCCGAGCGGATGATCGCCCGCTTCTCCGGCGGCCTCTCGCGCTGGCAGAACCGCATCGTCGGCGGGCTGCTGATCGGCGCGGCGGCGGTGCTGGGTCTGAAGGACGTCGACGCCGTCGCGCGGCGCTAGTCCACCAGCTCCCTCATCACCTTGTAGAGCGAGCTTTTTGCCTCGAAGCCGACGCCGGGCAGGTCGGGGAACCCGACTTGGCCGTCCTCGACCGTTACGCCGTCGGCGAAGCCGCCGAAGGGCTTGAAGACCTCGGGATAGGACTCGTTGCCGCCGAGGCCGAGACCGGCGGCGAGGTTGAGCGACATCTGGTGGCCGCCGTGGGGCACCACCCGGCGCCGCGACCAGCCGAGCTCCTCCAATACCTCCAGCGTGCGCAGATACTCGACCAGTCCGTAGGAAAGCGCGCAGTCGAACTGCAGGACGTCGCGCTCGCGATTCATGCCGCCGTAGCGCAGCAGGTTGCGCGCATCCTGGTGCGAGAAGAGGTTCTCGCCGGTCGCCATCGCGCCCTCGTAGCGCTTGCTGACTTCGGCTTGCAGCGCGTAGTCGAGCGGGTCGCCGGCCTCCTCGTACCACAGCAGCCCATAGGGCTCGAGCGCTTCGGCGTAGGCGAGCGCAGTCGCGAGATCGAACCGGCCGTTGGCATCGACCGCGAGATTCTTGCCCTCGCCCACCACCTTCAGCACCGCCTCGACGCGCTTCACGTCTTCCGCCAGCGGCGCGCCGCCGATCTTCATCTTGACCGCGCGATAGCCGAGGTCGCGATAGCGCTTCATCTCGTCCTGCAATTCCTCGAGACCCTTGCCGGGGTAGTAGTAGCCGCCGGCGGCGTAGACCCAGACCTTGTCGTCGGCCGCGCCGCCATTGAAGCGCTCGGCGAGCAGGCGCCACAGCGGCAGTCCGGCGATCTTGGCGGTCGCATCCCAGATCGCCATGTCGAGCGTGCCGACCGCCACCGACCGCTCGCCATGTCCCCCCGGCTTTTCACCGGTCATCATCACCGCCTAGATCTTGTGCGGATCGAGATTCTCGCCTGATGCATCGAGCAGCTGATCGGGCCTCGCG
>JBOHKJ010000359.1:0-8250 GCA_050728975.1 Kiloniellales bacterium
GCTGGCCGGTGCCGCCGGCGGGCTGGCCTCGATGAGCGGCGATCCCGGCAAGCCGCTCGGTCTCTCGATCGGAGTTGCCCTGTTGGCTCCGAACATGAAGGAAAATCTCGACCAGCTCCTGGCGCGCGCGGACCGCGCCATGTACCGAGTCAAGCGTCGCGGCAAGGCCGGCGTTGAGATCGTCGACCCTGGCGAGGCGGAGCCCGACTGATGCCGGACGGTCTGCCACCCAAGGGACGCATCAGCTACGAAGAGGCGAAGACGCTCGCCCGCGATTCCGACCTCAGGGTGCGCACCGATCTTGCCGGGCGTGCCGACCTGCGCCCCGAGATCCTCTATTTCCTTGCCGAGGATCCGGCCGCCGAGGTGCGGCGCGAGATCGCCGCCAACCGCTCGACGCCGCGCCAAGCCGACCTGCTGCTGGCCCGTGACCGCGACGAGGAGGTGCGTTTCGTCCTGGCCGGGAAGGTGGCGCGCCTGCTGCCCAACCTCGACCCCGATAGCCAGGATCGCGCCCAGCGCTGCCTGATAGAGGCGCTGGAAGCGCTGGTCCAGGACCAGGCGGTGCGGGTGCGCCAGATCCTCGCCGAGACCCTGAAGGACAAGGCCAACGCGCCGCCCGAGGTGATCCAGCGCCTGGCCCGCGACGTAGAGGACGCGGTCGCCTGTCCGGTGCTGGAGCTCTCGCCGCTGCTGTCCGACGGCGATCTGTTGGAGATCATCGAGACCGCGGCCTCGGGCCGGCTCGATGCCATTGCGCGGCGCCGCGACATCGGCGAGACGGTGGCCGACGCCATTGTCGCCCGCGAGCGCAGCGACAGCGTGACCGAGCTGCTCGGCAACAAGTCGGCGCAGATCCGCGAGGACACGCTCGACCGCCTGGTCGAGCAGGCCCCGTCCCAGCCGCGCTGGCACCAGCCGCTGGTCGAGCGGCCGCGCCTGTCCGGCGCGGCGATCCGTAAGCTCGCCGGCTTCGTCACCCAGTCGCTGCTGAAGGTTCTCGAGAAGCGCAGCGACCTCGACCACCAGACCGCCAAGGAAGTCGCCAGGGAGGTCGAGCGCCGGCTGGTCGAGGAAAAGCCGGAGAAACCCGAGAAGGCTGCCGGCGAAACCGTCGAGGCGCGGGCGCGTCGCCTGTTCCTCCAGGGAAAGCTGGACGACGAGCTGCTGTCGGATGCCTTGATGGGCGGCGACCGCGAGTTCGTGCGTTACGCCTTGGCGCTGCGCACCGGCCTGGCGCTGGCCCTGGTCGAGCGGGTGGTCGCCGACCGGAGCGTCAAAGGCGTGGTGGCCTGCGCCTGGAAGGCCGGCTGCTCGGCGCATCTCGCGGTGCAGCTCCAGGTGCATCTGGCCGGCATCGAGCCGGCGCGGATGCTGAAGCCGGCGCTCGGCGGTGGCTATTCCATGACCGAGGAAGAGCTCAACTGGCAGATCGAGTTTCTGCAGAGCCTCGCCGGCTGACGCCAGCCGGCGTTTGTCTGAGTATCGGCAGCGATCTATGGGCCTCCGCGAGACCTGCCGTTATGCGGGCCAGCGGCCGCACCGGCCGTTCCAGCTCGGGACCCGCGTTTCTCTTTGGTCACCCCTGCAGAAGCGTGTGTTCACCTTATAATGCCGCGGGGATAGAAAGAGCGGCATCGAGACCGAAATAGAGCGGGAGCGAGGGCCATGATCTACGCCGTGTTGTTCGAGGACGACGCCGGCCGCGGTGACCAGCGGCAGAAGCACATGGCGGCGCATCTGGCGTTCCTGGAGCACAATCTCTCCAAGGTTCGCGCCGCCGGTCCGCTCAAGGACGCCGCGAGCGCGGCGCCGGCGGGCGGCCTCTGGCTCGTCGAGGCCGGCAGCCCCCAGGAGGTTCGCGCGCTGGTCGAAGCCGATCCCTTCTGGCCGACCGGATTGCGCAAGTCGGTCCGCATTCTCGAATGGACCCAGGTCTTCGCCGAGGGAAAGAAGCGCGCCTAGCTCCGCTTCACCAGCGTGCCGACGCCGCGGTCGGTGAAGATTTCCAGCAGCATGGCATGCGGGATGCGGCCGTCCATGATGACCGCCGCGTCGACGCCGCTCTCCACCGCGTTGAGGCAGGTCTCGATCTTGGGGATCATGCCGCCAGAGATAGTGCCGTTGGCCATCAGCTCGTGCACCTGATCGGCCGTGAGGTCGGTGAGGATCTCGCCATTGCTGTCGAGCACGCCCGCCACGTCGGTCAATAGCAGCAGGCGCGAGGCGCCGATCGCGGCGGCGACCGCGCCGGCTGCCGTATCGGCGTTGATGTTGTAGGTCTCACCGTTGGCGCCGACGCCGATCGGCGCCACCACGGGAATCATCCCGGCCTGCTCGAGCGAGGTCAGGATCTGCGGGTTGATGTGGCGCGGCTCGCCGACGAAGCCGAGGTCGAGGATCTTCTCGATGTTTGAGCCCTCGTCGCGCTTGGTTCGGCGCAGCTTGCTCGCGCGGATCAGGCCGCCGTCCTTTCCGGAGATGCCGATCGCGGTTCCGCCGGCGGCGTTGATCGAGCTCACGATCTGCTTGTTGATGGCACCCGAGAGCACCATCTCGACGATCTCGACGGTTGCGGCATCGGTGATGCGCAGGCCGTCGATGAAATCGCTCTGGACCTTGAGGCGCTCCAGCATCTGGCCGATCTGCGGGCCGCCGCCGTGGACCACGATCGGATTGATGCCGACCTGCTTCAGCAGCACAATGTCCTTGGCGAAGATGTCGGCCAGCTCCGGGTTGCCCATGGCGTGGCCGCCGTACTTGATGACGAAGCTGCGCCCTGCGTAGCGGCGCATGAAGGGCAGCGCCTCGGTCAGCACCCGGGCGACGCGCAGCCATTGCTTGGTGTCGGTGATGTTCTTCTGCAGCATGGCCGGGACTTTAACGCGCCGGGGCCGGTGCTGCTAGCACGGCGAGCGCGGCGCGCAGCGCGGCGATGCCGAGGCCGTCGACGGCCGAGGTGGCGAGGATATCCGGATGCGCCGCCGGATGGCGGGCGAGCTCGGCGCCGGTCGCGGCAACCAGCGCCTCGAGCGCAGCCGGTTTCACCTTGTCGCTCTTGGTCAGCACGACCTGATAGGAGACGGCGGCGCCGTCGAGCACTTTCATGATGTCGCGGTCGGGCGGCTTCAGGCCATGACGGGCATCGACCAGCAGGCAGACCCGTGTGAGCTGCGGGCGCCCCTTCAGGTAGTCGAGGATCAGGCGGGTCCAGTGGGCGATGGCGGTCTTGCTGGCCGAGGCGAAGCCGTAGCCAGGCAGGTCGACCAGGGTCAGGCGCCCGGCGAGGTCGAAGAAGATCAGCTGCTGAGTGCGGCCGGGCGTCTTGGAGCTGCGGGCCAGCGTCTTGCGGCCGGTGAGCGCGTTCACCAGGCTCGACTTGCCGACGTTGGAGCGGCCGGCGAAGGCGATCTCGGGCAGGCGCGCGCCCGGCAGCTGCTCGGTCGCAGCCGCGGCGAGCAGGAATCGGCAGTCGCCGGCGAACAGCAGGCGCCCCGCCTCGAGCGCCGCCGCAACAGCCGCCGGGTCGTCGTCGCTCGCTGCCGTGGGGCGCTCCTGGCTCATCGGCGCCGCCAGGGGCTCAGGTCTTCTGCTTGTGGTCGCGGATCGAAACGCCTTGCTGGCGCATGATCACCATCTGCTGGGCGATCGACAGCAGGTTGTTCCAGGTCCAGTAGATCACCAGGCCGGCCGGGAAGCTTCCCAGCAGGAAGGTGAACATGATCGGCATGAACATGAAGATCTTGGCCTGGACCGGATCGGTCGGCTGCGGATTGAGGCGCTGCTGCAGAAACATGGTGCAGCCCATGATCAGCGGCCAGACCCCGATATTGAGGACATGGAGAAAGCCCAGCTCGGGCACGTCCCAGGGGAACAGGCCGAAGCCGTTCAGGACCGAGGTCGGATCCGGCGCCGAGAGGTCCTGGATCCAGCCGTAGAAGGGCGCGTGACGCATCTCAATCGAGACGAACATCACCTTGTAGAGCGCGAAGAAGACCGGAATCTGCACCAGGATCGGCAGGCAGCCCGACATCGGATTGGCGCCTTCGCGCTTGTAGAGCGCCATCATCTCCTGATTGAGGCGTTGCTTGTCGTCGGGGTAGCGCTCGCGCAGCTTCACCAGCTCCGGCTGCAGCTTGCGCATCTTCGCCATCGCCTTGTAGGACTTGTTGGCGAGCGGGAAGAACACCAGCTTGATGAGGATCGTGAGCGCCAGGATCGCGAGGCCGAAGTTGCCCAGTATCTGGTGAAAGTAATGCAGCGCGTAGAAGATCGGCTTGGTGAGGAAGTAGAACCAGCCGAAGTCGACCGAGAGGTCGAAGCGGTCGATGTTGTATTGCTCTTCGTAGCGATCGAGCAGCTTCACCAGCTTGGCGCCGGCGAACAGCCGGCTGGTGACCGTGCTCTCCGATCCCGCCGCCACGCTCGTGACCGGGTAAAGCACGTCGGTCTGATACTTGTCCTGGCCGTTGGCCTGGTTGTAGACGAAGCGCGAATTCACCGTCTGTTTCTGATCCGGAATCAACGCCACCTGCCAGTACTTGTCGGTGATGCCGATCCATCCCGTCGTCGCGCTCTGCTGGATGCGCTTTTCGTCCTGCAAGTCGGAGTAGTCGACTTCCTTCAGCGTACCGTCGAATACGCCGATCAAGCCTTCGTGCAGGATGTAGAATCCGAGCACCGGCGGCGTGCCGCTGCGCGAGATGAAGCCATAGGGCGCCACCCCGGCCGCGCCTCCGCTGCTGTTGACGACGCGCTGGGTGACGGCGAAGAGGTAGTTGTCGTCGAGCTCGATGGTCTGCTCGAAGGTTAGGCCCGCGCCGTTGTCCCAGGTGAGCGTCACCGGCTTGCCCGGAGCGAGCTCGCTGCTGTCGCTCTGCCACAGGCTGTCGGCGTCGGGAACTTTCACCGCAGTGTCGCCGGTGGTCCAGCCGAAGGCGGCGTAGTAGGGCTCGGCCACGCCGACCGGTTGGAGCAGCTCGATGTTGGGGCTGCTCGGCTCGATGGTCTCGTGATACTCGGTCAGGATCAGGTCGTCGAAGCGCGCGCCCTTGAGCGCGATCGAGCCGGAGAGGCGCGGCGAGCGGATGGTGACGCGCTCGCCCTGGGCCATCGCCTCTGCGCGGGTAGCCGTCTCGTCCACCTGCGCCGGCGCCGGCGCACCGGGCAGGGTCGGTACGCTCGCCGGCTCTCCGGGCGCCGCGGGCGCGCTCGGCGCGCCAGGGGTAGTGTCGGTCGCGGTCTGCGGCGCTTCGGGCGGCACCGCCGGCGGCATGAAATACTGGAAGCCGATCATGATGGCGAGCGAGAGCGCGATCGCCAGGAAGAGGTTGCGTTGGTCCATGCTCCGGAGTCCCGTCGACTAGCGCTGCGACCCGGCGAGCGCCGGAGGCTCGTCGTGCTGTGTCCGGCCTGCCACCGGCACCGGGTCGTAGCCGGAGCCGCCCCAGGGGTGACAGCGCAGGATGCGCCGCGCCGCGAGCCCGCCGCCGCGCAGCAGGCCGTGGTGGGCGAGCGCCTCGACGGCATATTCGGAGCAGCTGGGCGCGTAACGGCAGCTCGGCGCCAGGAGCGGCGAGAGCGTCCACTGATAGGCACGGACCAGCAGGATCGCCAGCAGGCGGAGCGGACGGCGGCCTGCGATCATCGCCCCGCGTCCTTGCGCCGGCGCCGCGCGCGCTTCAGCGCCTCGGCCAGGTCGTCGACAAGAGCCCGAAAGGGCCGGTTGACGGTGGCCGCACGGCCGATCACGACGTAGTCGAAGCCGGGCTCCGCCTGTTCCGGAAAGACCTCGGCCACGGCGGCACGCAGCCGGCGGCGGGCGCGATTGCGGGCCACCGCGTTGCCGACCTTGCGGCTGACGGTGAAGCCGACCCGAATTGCCGCGGCCCCGGGGAGTGGCGAAGGACTGTCGGGGTCGTGCTGGCGTTCCATGGCTTGCAGAATAAGTCCCGGCGTTGCCCATTTGCGCCGGGCGGCGGCTACCTTCAGGAATTCGGCCCGTCGCTTGAGGCGCCCGATCCCAGGCGCCATCGCCCTAGGCGGAGAGCTTCTTGCGTCCCCGCGACCGCCGGCGGGCGAGGACCCTGCGTCCCCCGACGGTGGCCTTGCGGGCACGGAACCCATGGCGGCGCTTGCGGACGAGCACACTGGGCTGGTAAGTGCGCTTCAAGTGGAACTCCCGGATTGGCGGCTGGCTGGCGTCGTGGCGGGCTGTATAAGGGGCCGGCCCCTGGTCTGTCAACGACCCCTCCCCGACCCTCCGCGAAGCGACTTGCCGAACTTCCCCGCGCCTGCGAAGGGAGCGGAAAACCCCGGCTCGCGGCCTTCTCACGGCTTGGTGACTGGTTGTCATCCGGGCCCGTTGCTAGATAGGCGGCAGGCCGGGAAGGGGCGATTCGGAAGCCCACCGGGCCGGGTCAACCACGAGAGAGAGGGGCTGTAGCTGGTTCGCCGCGCGCCCGATCCGCTGCCGCCGCCGAGGCGGCTCCGGCAAAGGTCGCGGCCGCCACAGATCGAAACTTGCAACACAAGCGCTTGCCAATCGATCATGCCGTCATGAGCGGGACCGACAACAAGCCGACGGCCGCCCGTTTTTCGTTGTGGCGGCTGGCTCCGCTCCTGGTGCTGATACTGGGCCTGATCGCCTTTTTCGCCTTCGGCTTCCACCATCAGATCTCCGCCGAGGCTTTTCAGCGCCACAGCGCCTCCCTGACGGAGATCGCCGATCACTGGTGGGCACCGCTCGCCTACTTCGCAATCTATGTCCTGGTGACGGCCTTCTCATTGCCGGTCGCCGTGATGGCGACGATCGCCGGCGGCTACATGTTCGGCGCCCTTCTGGCGACCCTGCTCACCGCTACCGCAGCGACGCTCGGCGCGACGGCGGTTTTCCTGATCGCCCGCAGTGCGCTCGGCGAGCCGTTGCGCGTCAAGGCCGGCCCGGCGATCAAGAAGATGGAATCGGGCTTTCGCAAAAACGCGCTCAACTACCTCCTGGTGCTGCGCTTGATTCCGCTCTTTCCCTTCTGGCTGGTCAATCTGGTTCCGGCCTTCCTCGGCGTGCCCCTTTCGACCTACGTGATCGGCACCGTGCTGGGTATCGTTCCGGGCTCCTTCGTGTTCAGCAATTTTGGCGCCGGCCTGCAATCGGTGCTGAGCCAGGGCTCGGAGCTGACGCTCGACAGCGTCGTCACCCCGCAGATCGTCATCTCGCTCGTCGGACTGGCGATCCTGGCGCTGCTGCCGGTCGCCTATCGCAAGTGGAAAGCGCGCGCCCGTCGCTCCGGGCCGGAGTAAGGTCGCAACGCGGCCCGCCTGCGGCCTAAACGGGGATAGCCATGAGCCAAGACTTGAAAGCCGATATCTGCGTGATCGGCGGCGGTTCGGCCGGCCTCACGATTGCCGCCGGCGCCTCCCAGATGGGCGCCAAGACGGTCCTGATCGAGCAGGGCAGGATGGGTGGCGACTGCCTCAATTATGGCTGCGTGCCGTCCAAGTCGCTGCTGGCCGCCGGCAAGGCTGCGGTCTTCCATCGCCATGCTGCCGCCTTCGGCGTCGGCTACGCTGCGCCCGAAATCGATTTCCGCGCGGTCCAGGCGCACGTCCAGGGCGTGATTGACGCGATTGCGCCGCACGATTCGGTCGGGCGCTTCGAAGGGCTCGGCGTCACCGTCATCAAGGCGATGGCGCGCTTTGTCGGGCCCGACACTCTGGTCGCCGGCGACAGCCGGGTCACGGCGCGACGCTTCGTGATCGCCACCGGCTCGCAGCCCTTGGTGCCGCCGATCCCCGGCCTCGGTGGAATCCCTTACCTCACCAACGAGACGGTCTTCGCGCTGAGCGAATTGCCGAAGTCTCTGCTGGTCATCGGCGGCGGCCCGATCGGCTGCGAGCTCGGCCAGGCCTTTCGTCACCTCGGCGCCGAGGTCGCGGTCGTCGAGATGGCCGGGATTCTGCCCAAGGACGATCCGGAGCTGGTCGAGGTAGTGCGCAAGCGGCTGCTGGTCGACGGGTTGGAGCTGCTCGAGGGCGCCCAGGTGGCGGCGGCCGAGAAGAGTGGCGAGGGCATTGCGCTGACGATCGAGCGCGACGGCAAGCGCGAGCGCCGGGAAGCGGCGGCGCTGCTGATCGCTGCGGGCAGGCGTCCGACGCTCGACGGACTCGGTCTGGATGCCGCCGGGGTTGCCACCGGCAAGAGCGGCATCGAGGTCGACGCGCGCCTCCGCACGACCAACAGGAAGATCTTCG
>JBOHKJ010000360.1:0-2229 GCA_050728975.1 Kiloniellales bacterium
TTCTCAAGGCGCCGCGGACGGGACGCGCGCCCGCAGCCGGGGCGCAGCGGCGGGCGGGACCGCTCACAGAGCCTTCGCCTGCTCGCGCAGCAGGAACTTCTGGATCTTGCCGGTCGAGGTCTTGGGAATCGGCCGGAAGACGATCGTCCGCGGCGCCTTGAAATGGGCGAGCCGCTCGCGGCAGAAGGCGATCAGCTCCGCGTCGCTGGCGCTCGCGCCCGGCTTCAGCTCGACGAAGGCGCAAGGGCTTTCGCCCCATTTCTCGTCGGGGCGCGCCACCACCGCGACGACGGCCACCGCCGGATGGCGGTAGAGCGCGTCCTCGACCTCGATCGAGGAGATATTCTCGCCGCCTGAGATGATGATGTCCTTGGCGCGGTCCTTCAGCTCGATGTAGCCGTCGGGATGAACGACCGCGAGATCGCCGCTGTGGAACCAGCCGCCGGCGAAGGCCTCTGCGCTCGCAGCGGGGTTCTTGAGATAGCCCTTCATCACGATGTTGCCGCGCATCGTGACCTCGCCGAGCGTCGCGCCGTCGCGCGGCACCGGCTCTAGCGTTTCCGGGTCGACCACCTCGAGGCCTTCGAGCGCCGGATAGGCCATTCCCTGGCGCGCCTTGATCTGCGCCTGTTCCGCAATCGGCAGCGCATCCCACTCGGGCTTCCACGCGCAGACCACCGCGGGCCCGTAGACCTCGGTCAGACCATAGACGTGGGTCACCTCGATGCCGGCCTCGGCCATGGCGGCCAGCACCGCGGCCGGCGGCGGTGCCGCCGCGGTCATCATGCGCACCTTCTGCGCGAATGGTCGGCGCGCGGCCGGCGGCGCCCCCAGGATCGCCTGCATGACGATCGGCGCGCCGCAGAGGTGCGTGACGCCCTCCTCGGCAAAGGCGCGGTAGATCGCCTCGGCCTCGACCTTGCGAAGGCAGACGTGGGTTCCGGCGAGCGCAGTCACCGCCCAGGGGAAGCACCAGCCGTTGCAGTGGAACATCGGCAGCGTCCAGAGATAGGTCGGATGCCAGTCCATCTCCCAGACCTGGATGTTGCCGAGCGCGTTCAGATACGCCCCGCGATGGTGATAGACCACGCCCTTGGGATTGCCGGTGGTGCCGCTGGTGTAGTTGAGCGCGATCGCCTGCCATTCGTCGGCCGGCGGCGCCCAGGCGAAGGCCGGATCGCCGTCCGCCAGCAGCGCCTCGTAGTCGAGGCCGCCGAGTCGGTTCTCGAAGGCAGCACCGGCCGGGGCCGCCTCGACCAGCAGCGGCTTCGCCTTCAGCTTCGCCAGCGCCTCGGCGGCGAGCGGCGCCAGCTCGCTGTCGACGACGAACGCCTTGGCCTCGCCGTGCTCCAGTATGAAGGCGATGGTGGCGGCGTCGAGGCGGTAGTTGATCGCGTTCAGCACCGCGCCGGCCATCGGCACGCCGAAGTGCGCTTCCAGCATCGTCGCCGAGTTGGGCGCCAGCACCGCCACCGTGTCGCCGAGCCCGATCCCGCGCTGCGTCAGCGCCGAGGCGAATTGCCGGCAGCGCGCCGCGGTCGTCGCCCAGTCGCGCCGCAGCGGCCCCTCGACCACCGCGGTGCGCTGCGGATGGACCGCGGCCGCGCGCTCCAGGAATCCGAGCGGCGAGAGCGCCGCGTAGTTGGCGGCGTTGCGCGGGAGGCCGTCTTCGAAGGGGTTGCTCTCTTGCATCGCTGCCGCGGAGCCCTGCGACTCTCGTTTCCTGTTACAAGCAATGGCGACGAGAGTATTTCACGCGCCCTCGCAAGAGGAAACTCTGCAACGGCCGGTTAAGTCTCGCATCAGTACGGCCAGTCGCCCTTGCCGAGCGCAGCCAGCGCCGCGACGATGCGCGCGAAGCTCGCGCGAGCCCGCGCTGCCCTGTGCCGGGCGCGCAGATAGCCGTGCACGAGACCGGGCTCCTCGTGCCACCAGGCCCGGCCGCCGGCGGCGAGGATCCGGTCGCGATAGGCCTCGCCGTCCGAGGACAGCGGATCGCACTGCGCGGTGACGATGACGGTCGGCGGAAGGCCGGAAAAATCCTGGTCGCGCAGCGGCGCAAAGGTCGGATCGTCGGCGCAGTTCCGATTGCCGGCCCAGGTCTCGCAATAGAGCAAGATGTCGCGAACCGTCAGCAGCGGGGCCTCCGCATGCTCGACATAGGAGCCGCGGTCCATGTCGCCGCCCAGGCTCGGATAGATCAGCACCTGGCCGGCGGCCGCGCGGCGC
>JBOHKJ010000361.1:0-2253 GCA_050728975.1 Kiloniellales bacterium
CCACTATGCCGATTCGAAGGATTGCGACCGCCACCTCGAGGCCCTGAAGCTCGCCGGCGTGCCGGAGTGAGGTGGGAGCAAGACCGAGCGCAGGGGTGCCGTCGCGCTGGTCGCTAGCCTGCCTGCCGCGCGTAGAGCGCGTCGTAGCGCCGCTGCATCTCCTCGGGCTCGACCGCCTCGATCGAATGCCCGATCATCCAGTCGTAGCCGAAAGGATCGCGAACCGTGCCCGAGCGCTCGCCGTAGAAGTGATCCTCGGGCGCACGCAGCAGGCGCGCGCCGGCAGCGAGCGCCTGCTTGATCGTGGCGTCGGCGTCGTCCACGTGAAGATGGATGACGAAAGTGCTCTTGGCGTCAGGCGCGGGCGCGTGGCAGCCGAACTCGGGGAACTCGTCGGAAAGCATCACGGTCGTTCCGCCGAACAGTAGTTCGACGTGGCCGATACGCCCGCCGGGCTCGACCAGACGGAACTTTTCCGTCGCGCCGAAAGCCGCCTTGTAGACGTCGATCGCCTTCCCCGCATCCTTGGCGCGTAGATAGACGAAGAGCTCGTGGATTGCCATCGGAGTCTCCTTGGGAATGTCGCATAGTCCCTTTGTGGGCCCGGCGGCGCGCCGCTGTCTTGAAGGAATTCGACCTCCCGACCCGGTCGCGTTGCGTCAGAGCGGGACATGGCGCGGCGCGCGCGGCGCCAGCCGGCGATAGCTGCCCGGCGAAAGGCCGGCCATGGCTCGGAACTCGCGCGTGAAATGGGGCTGGTCCGCGTAGCCTTCCGCCACCGCGAGATCGGCCCAGGAAATCCCCGGCTCCGCCGTCAGTCGCTCCAGGGCACGCCCGAATCGCAGCACGCGGCAGTAGGTCTTCGGCGCGAGGCCGACCGCCTCGCTGAAAACCTCGGTGAAGTGGCGATGGCTGTAGCCGCATTCCTTCACCACTGCGCCGACCTGCCGGGCGGCGCCGAAGCGCGTGAGGGCGTAGGCGACCAGAGGCTCGATCCCCTTGAGGCGCGGCAGGCGCGCGGCGAGCGCGGCCTCGAAGATCTCGAGGCGCGCGGCGGCCGAGCTTGCCTCGTTCAGCCTATCGCCTATCTCCGCGACCGGCGCAGCGCCCCAGACATCGTCCAGCCGCGTATGGGCGTTCGAGAAAGTGGCCACGGGCGCGCCGACGATCGAAGCGGCCGCGCCCGGGCGCAGCAACGCACCGACGCTCGGCGCGGGCTGCGACACGTCCCGAAGGTAGGGGCCGGCGCGGGCGCCGCCGATCACCGCGCAGCCGACGAGGTCGCCGAGTGCGTCATCGCCATCCTTGAAGACGCGCAGCGGGCGCTCGCGGAGGCGGAAGACGACGTGCAGGGCGCCGGTCGGCAGAACCAGCTCCCGGTCGGAGCGCGATGGCGACACCTCAGTGCCGTCTGACGCCCAGAGCAGCTCGACGAAGGGGCGCAGTGCGGCTTTCGGCGGACGGCTCAGGGTCATGGCTGCGGCTCGGCGGGGTTCACAGCGACAGAATAGGACGGCCGTCCGGCGCCGACCATGCCGTTGAGAGCCCTGGACCGCCTTGACCCATTGTTAGGCCGCGGCCGCTAGCCTCGCTTCCGGCGAAGGCGGCGAGGGGAGCTCGCCCCATGAAGCGCTACAACGCTCTGGCTCTGGACGCATCGCCCTACGGCCGCTACCTGGATCACGGCCGCTGGGACACGGCCGGCCTCGCCGCCAGCATCTGCCGCGCGTTGCCGGCCGGCGACCTTGTCGTGCCGCTACTGGCCTATGTCGGCGGCTGGACGTTGATGTCGGCGACGATGATGCTGCCGAGCGTCTTTCCCTTGCTCGGCCTCTTCCGCCGGGTGAGCGCCGCGCGCGCCGACCGCGGCCTGCTCAGCGCGCTACTGATTGCCGGCTATCTTGTCGCCTGGAGCGCTTTCGGTCTCCTTGCCCACCTTCTGGACTGGGGACTCCACGCGCTGGTCGCCAAGTCTCTTTGGCTCACCGTCAACGCCTAGCTGATCGGCGCCGTCATGGCGCTCGAGAAGAACATGCCCTGGGGCCGGCGCCTGAGTGCTCCGCTCGGCGGCGCTCTGCTGCTCTGGTCGGCGGTGATTGTCGTGCAGGCGAACGGCGCGGGGGCGGGAAGCTAGAGCGCTATCCGTTCGGATCGAATTGGCGCTGCGCTCCTCATCCTTCGACAGGCTCAGGACGAGGAGCGAAGTGGAAGCCCTCATGCTGAGCTTGTCGAAGCATGAGCTTGTCGAAGCAT
>JBOHKJ010000362.1:0-5476 GCA_050728975.1 Kiloniellales bacterium
GTTCCACAACGACGCCTTCGTCTTCGACAACGATTTTCGCTTCGCCGACCGAGTGGGCGAGGCGCGCTACTTCGCCGGCGAAGGCGACTTCATCGCAGTAAAGCCGGGACGGCACATGTGGGAGACGAATTTCATACCCGATCTCGCAGCCTTCGAGCTCCAGACCTGGGAGAAGCGCGGCGCCGGCAGCTCCAACATGAAGTTCATCCTCGCCGACGGCACGATGCATGCGCACTCCTCGGAGATGCCGGTCGGCACCTACAAGAAGGCGCATCGCCACGGCGCCGACTTCCATGTCTACGCGGTGACCGGTCATGGCTATTCGCTGCTGTGGTATGAAGGCGACCGGGAGTTTGTGCGAGTCGACTGGCAGCATGGCGTGGTCTTTGCGCCGCCGGACATGATGTACCACCAGCACTTCAACACCGCGCCCAATCCTTCGCGCTATCTCGCGGTGGCGCTCGGCAGCCTGCGCTATCCTTTCACCGCCGAGAAGCGCAATCTATTCATGGGCGTCGACGTCAGCGTGCGCGACGGCGGGCGTCAGATCGAGTACGGCGACCAGGATTCGCGAATCCACGAGATCTATCTCTCGGAGCTGGCCAAGAATGGCGTCAAGTCCGGCATGGGCAAGGTGATCGACGAAAGCCGCTATCTCGCCAAGCGCGCCTGAAGGGAGTCTTAGGGCGCCTCGCCGATGCATGACGTCGAGTTCGCCCACGTCCACGTCACCCCCGAGCAGGCCGCTGGCCTGAGCGAGACGATTTGGCGCGCCGACAACGTCGAGCTCACGACGGTGGGTATCGACATCGGCTCTTCGACCAGCCACTTCATGATCTCGCGCGTTCATCTGCAGCGCGCGGCGACCGGATTCTCCAGCCGTTTCGTCGTGGTGTCGCGCCAGGAGGTTTGGCGCTCGCCGATTCTGCTGACGCCCTACCGCTCCGACTACACGATCGATGCCGAGGCGCTCGATCGATTTCTGAAGGAGGGTTTCGAGGCGGCCGGCATGGCGCCCGACAAGATCGACAGCGGCGCGGTGATCCTGACCGGCGAAGCTTTGAAGCGCCGCAACGCGCGGGCGATCGCCGAGCTCTTCGCTGCCGACGCCGGCCGGTTCGTCTGCGCCAGTGCGGGGCATCACCTGGAATGCATCCTGGCCGCTCAGGGCTCCGGCGCCGTCGCGCTGTCTCGGACCCGAGCCAAGGTTCTGCTGAATGTCGATATCGGTGGTGGCACCACCAAGTTCGCGCTGATCGAGCGCGGCGAGATCGTCTCGACCGCCGCGGTCGCGGTGGGCGGGCGTCTACTCGTATGCGACGGCGAGAGTCGCGTCCGGCGGCTGGAGGAACCGGCCGAGCGGCTAGCGAAGAGCCTGGGACTTTCGCTTGCGCTGGGCGAGCCGCTCGAGCCGGAGGCGCGCCGGCAGCTTATCCGGGCAATGCGCGACATCATCGTCGCGCTCGTCCGCCAGGATCCTGCGGTCGGGATCGCCTCCGACCTGCTGGCGACCGAGCCGCCGCGGGCCGGTCCGCGCCCCGAAGCCGTTACCTTCTCCGGCGGAGTCGCCGAATTCCTCTTCGGGCGCGAGAAGGGCGACTATGGCGACCTGGGTCCCGGTCTCGCCCACAGCCTGGGCCACGCGCTCGCCGACGGTGCGCTCGGGATCGAGGTCTGGGACCCGGGGCAGGGCATTCGGGCGACCGTGGTCGGCGCCTCGCAGTTCACCGTGCAGGTGAGCGGCAATACCATCCTGATTACCGATCCGGCGCGCCTGCCGGTCAACAACCTTCCGGTGCTGCTGTGCCGCTTCGCGCTCGAGGCGGAGGAAATCGTTCCTGAGGCGATTGCCGAAACCGTGAAGGCGGCGCTGGCGCGGCACGATCTCGCAGACGGCGAGGCGGCGGTGGCCTTGGCCTTCCGCTGGTCCGGCACCCCCAGCCATGGGCGTCTTGCCGCGCTGGCGCACGGCCTCGTCGCGGCGCTTCCAAGAACCGCCGGGGCGGGCGGGACGCTGGTGCTGTTGATTGATGGCGACGTGGGGCTGACGCTCGGCAGAATCCTGAGCGAAGAGCTGAAACCGGGCTGCGACGTGATCTCGATCGACGGCCTCAAGCTCGGCGATCTGGACTACGTCGATATCGGCACCCGCATCCCCGGCAGCGGGGTGGTGCCGGTGGTGATCAAGTCCCTGCTGTTTCCGACCGGCAGCGCTTGAGCCCGCCCGGTCGGGGTGCCAGCGCGCTAGGCCGCCTTCTTGAGGTCGTCTTGGCGGTTGTCGTTGGAGACCGCCTTCGACCGGGCCCTGCCGCCCAGCTTTTCCAGGATCTCCGCCCGATAGGCGGGATCGGTCGCGAGCTTGTGTTGGTTCACCGTCTGCGCCACCTGCAGCACGGCGAAGAAGTCCCTTAGAAAGTTTAGCATTGCTTTAACCCTTTCAACTGCAAGCGTGTTTCCTTACAGTTGAATATGGTGCGGCGCACAATTCCGATCAAGGGGCGAGGCCCCCGCCCGTAGCGGCACAGGCCAGCGCCGGGCGCAGGGCTGGGTCGGCCCGACCGGTTCCGCTCGGCCGACCGATCCGATCAGATCAGGCCTGTCGCGGCTCTCAGCGCCGGTAACAGGTCGCCCAGCAAGGCGCGCGGCCAGGGGATCGCCAGCGCCCAGTCGAAGACGAACCAGGAAAACAGCAGCATCCCGGCGGCCAGTTGCAGCGCCAGGAGCGGACGCTCGCGGCCGGCGACCATGTAGGCGACGATGAAGACAGGCATCGCCGGCAGGAAGCCGATCAGCCAGATCAGCAGCAGCAGCACCAGGCACCAGCCGATGAAGCCGCCCGCCCGGTCCAGCACGGTTCTGACCGGTAGCTCGCTTTCCGCTCCGAGGTCGACCTGGGTCGCGGCTGAAGGCGCTGCCGCTTGCTTCGGATCGACGAGGAGCTGTCCGGCCAGGGTCATGGCAAGGCAGATCAAAGTGATGACCCCGGCCGTCCGCGGTACCAGGGTGTCGTCGAGGGGCCAGCCGATCGAGCGATAGAGGCCGAAGACGATGACCGCCATCAGCGCGACGGTGAAACCCGCGCTCCAGCCGAACCTGACGTTGGCAAGCGCGATGCGCCGCGAGCCGGCGGTGGCGGCAAGCGCCCGCTTCATGGGCTTGTACATGCCCCAGACGGCGACCAGGAAGACGATGACCACGCCCGGCCGCTCGAGCCACTCGAGTCCGTAGCGCTCGACCGAGATGAAAAGGTAACGCTCGAAGATCCCGCCGAGCACGAACCCGAGGATGAGCGGCGGCCGCGGCCAGCCGAAGCGCTTCATGATCCAGCCGATCACGCCGAAAATCAGCAGGACGTAGAGATCGCCCCAGGAGCGCGAGCCCTGGAAGGCACCGACATAGATCACCGCAACCACCAGCGGCAATAGGATGGTGTAGCGCACCAGGGCGAGACGCCCCAGCAGGTTGCCGCTCAGGAAGCAGATTCCCGCGCCGAGGATGTTGGCCATGGCCACGGTCCAAACGATGGCGTAGGTGACGTCGAGATTCTTGGTCAGCATGTCGGGGCCGGGAACCAGCCCGTGTATCAGGAAAGCGGCAAGCAGGAGCGCCATCGAGGCGCTGCCCGGAACGCCGAAGGCGATGGTCGGCACCAGCGCGCCGCCTTCCTTGGCGTTGTTTGCCGATTCGGGCGCGATCACGCCGCGGATGTCGCCGCTGCCGAAAGTCTCGGTGTTCTTCTCGCTGCGCGCGGCGTAGCCGTAGGCGATCCAGTCGATGATCGCCGAGCCGATCCCCGGCACCGCGCCGAGAGCCGCGCCGATCCAGGAGCAGCGTAGCACCAGCCACCAGTGCTTGGCGACGTCGCGCATCCCTTGCCACTGGCCGGCGCGAACCGAATCCGTGGGCATCGAGGTGGCGATGGTGGTGCGGGCAATTGCGAGCTCGATCAGCTCCGGCAGGGCGAAAAAGCCGAGCGTGACCGGCACGATTTCGAGGCCGTCCCAGAGATAGAGCGAGTCGAAGGTCCAGCGCAGCGTACCGACCCGCGGGGCGGCGCCGATCATGGCGATCATCAGGCCGATGGCCGCTGCCGCCAGGCCTTTCATCGGCGCGCTGCCGCTCAGCACGGCCACCATCGAGAGGCCGAAGATGGTGAGCGCGAGCAGCTCGGGCGAGCCGATGTAGAGCATCACCGGCCGCAGGATCGGAATCGAGACGGCAAGCAGCAGGGCACCGAATACGCCGCCCAGCATCGAAGAAAGATAGGCCGCGCCGAACGCGCGCCCGGCCTGGCCCTGCTTGGAGAGCGGATAGCCGTCCATCACGGTTGCCGCCGCGCCCGCCGTTCCGGGAACGCCGAAGAGCACCGCGGGAATGGTGTCGGAGGTGTTGGTGACCGATGCCATGCCGAGCAGGAACGCGAAGGCGGCATAGGGGTCGAGGTCGTAGGTGAAGGGAATGAGGATCGCCAGCCCGACGATGCCGCCCAAGCCCGGAATCGCGCCGATCGCCAGGCCGATGAGCACGCCCGCGGCCAGAATCAGGATGCGCCACGGATCGAGCATGGTCTGCAGCGCGTGATAGGCCATCGAAAGCATCTCGCCGTCCATCAGCGTCCCCGTCCTGCCGTCAGTGGCTAATTGCCGTTGTCGGTTTCGCCCTTGGTGCGGGCGCTGGCTTCCTCGGTCCAGCGCTTCACCAGGCCGCTGTCGAGATCGAAGAGGTCGAGCGCGCGGCCGACCGTCTGGTTCACCAGCTCGTCGATCGTCTTCGGGCGATGATAGAAGGCCGGCACCGGCGGCATGACGATGGCGCCGATGTCGGTGGCACGCAGCATGAGGTCGATGTGGCCGCGATGGAGCGGCGTCTCGCGCAGCATCAGCACGACCCGGCGCCGCTCCTTCAGGCAGACATCGGCGGCGCGTACGATCAGGTTGTCGTCGTTGCAGTTCGCGATTCCGGACAGCGTGTGGACCGAACAGGGGGCCACCAGCATGCCGAGCGTCTTGAAGGAGCCGCTGGAGAGCGCCGCGCCGATATCCTTGTAGGAATGCACGACATCCGCGAGCGCCTTGAGGTCGGCCGCCGTCTTTCCCGTCTCTTCGGCCATCGTGCGGGCGCCGGAAGGCGAAACGATCAGATGCCGTTCGAGGTTGGGGATGGCAGCGAGCGCTTCGAGCGCGCGAATACCGTAAATCGTTCCCGAAGCGCCAGTGATGGCGACGATCAGGCGCTGCAAGCGGATCCCTCCCGGCTCTCCCTCGCCACCTTCGTTCGAGGGCGCTCGATCGCCCGCGGTTTTTTCTGCCCCAGCGGCGGCTGGCCAGCACTGTCGGACGGGGCCGGGACAGTGTCAAGAACAGGGGTCAATCCGTTTCGCTATGCCGGGACAAGCACTTTCGCTTAGGACTGCGGGCCCTTCCAGAGACTTGGTTTGCCGGCGCCACGGGCTGCATAATGGCGGGGCCAAATATCC
>JBOHKJ010000363.1:0-4186 GCA_050728975.1 Kiloniellales bacterium
GCGGCGTCCGGCGGCCGGAAAGATCGGCAATTCCGGAAAAAGGGCCTTTGCTAATTGCCATAATTGCCGGTCAAGCCGTTGATATAAACTATTTTTCCGCGACGAAAAATACCGGGGCATTGCCAAAAATCGCCACGACGAGCGACAGAAAGGATCGGTGCTGCGCCAGAAACAAAGAAGGGCTGCGCCCTGCCTGGGCACAGCCCTTCCATTGTCGGTCCGCGTATCCAGCTGCGAGGTTGCCCGTCAGGGTCGAACCCCGCTCCGGAGAACGTCGGCTCAGGCGGCCTGAACCTCCGTCGAAACGAGGATCCAGGTCGCGGTCACCGACGCAAGCGGATTGTGACAATGAGACACTGGATCACCTCCTTTCTAATGTTGACAGGGCTGATTCGCTTATAGGCCATTCTGACGGCCGGGTACAAGGGGCTGCGAGCATCGGCTCCGCTGCCCAAGCCGCGCCGGATAGTGCCTTAAAGAATCTGGCTCAGGAACTCCCTGGTTCGCGGGTCGCGCGCATTTGCGAAGAACTCGCGCGGGGGGCCGTGCTCGACGATGACGCCGCGGTCGGTGAAGTACATCTGGTCGGCAATCTCGCGGGCGAAGCCCATTTCGTGGGTCACCAGCATGCAGGTCATGCCTTCCTCGACCAGCTCCCGAATGGCGACCAGGACCTCCTTCACCGTTTCCGGGTCGAGCGCCGCCGTCACCTCGTCGAACAGCATCACGTCGGGATTCATGGCGAGCGAGCGGGCGATGGCCACGCGCTGCTGCTGCCCGCCCGAGAGCTCGCCCGGGTAGCTGTGCTCCTTGCCCTCGAGCCGCACCTTCTTCATCAGCCGGTAGGCCCGGGCCTCGACTTCCGTCTTGTCCTGCTTGAGGACGTGGATGGGCGCCATCATCACGTTCTGCAACGCGGTCCGGTGGGGAAACAGATTGTACTGCTGGAAAACCATCCCGACCTTCTTGCGCAGCTCCAGCTTGTCGAGGGTCGGATCGTTCACCTCCTGCCCTTCCACCAGAATGGAGCCGCGGTCGATCGGCACCAGGGCGTTGATACAGCGCAGCAGCGTCGACTTGCCGGACCCGGACGGCCCGATGATGCAGATCACCTGGCCCTTCATCACGTCGAAGGTTACGCCCTTCAGCACCTCGACCGAGCCGAAGGACTTGTGCACCTCCGCGATCCGGACCAGGGGCAGATCCGGCGTCCAGGACGCTCGCGAGGTCTGGGTCTCGGTCATCGCAAGGCTCCGTCAGGCGGTATCAAGAGATCACGCGATACCTGCGCTCCAGCCTCGCCGTCAGCTGTCCGATGGGATAGCAGTAGGCGAAGAAGCAGAGCAGGGCGAAGGCATAGAGCGGCGCCAGCAGCTCCGGCCGGCCGCCCTCGGCGGCGTGGACCTCGGCGGTGAGCGTCAGCATCTCCGAGACGCCGACCACCGAGGCGAGCACGGTCGCCATGGTGACCAGGGAATAGAGATTCATCCAGGGCGGCAGCATGCGCTTTATGCACTGGGGCAGAATGATCATCCAGAGCGTCTGGCGGCGGTCGAAGGCGAGCGACTCTGCCGATTCCCATTGGCCCGACGGCAGGGACTGCACGGCGCCGCGCAGAATCTCCGAGACGTTCGCCATGACGGGCAGCGCAAAGCCGATGGTGGCTTTCACCCAGTCCGGAAAAGGAACGACCAGGCCGAGGACGGTGAACTCGAAGGGCAGCAGGAACATGCAGAAGAACAGGAGCACCAGCCAGGGCGCGTTGCGAAAGAACTGCGTCACGACCCAGCCCGCCTTGCGGACCGGCGCCGCCTGTGAGATCTGCATCAGCCCCAACCCCAGGCCGGCGACGGTCCCGACCGCCATCGCCATCACTGAAATGGCCAGATTGAAGACGAAGCCGGAGAGAAGCAGCGGCATCCATTTGACCAGCGTGGCGAGAATCGAGGACCCGCCTGACCCGCTCTGGGCATCCGCCGGAAACGCCGTCGCGACCAGCAGGCAGAGCGGCAGCAGGCCATGCCAGGCGCGAAGGCGGAACCGCCCTGCTCTCGGCCCGGCAGCGCTCGCGGAGCGGCGCGACGGCCGGATCATGACGGGGAGATCCGTAGTGTTTTCGAAGAGCGGCGGCCGGTGCTTCGCGAAGGATCTCATCGGCCGAAGCCCGGAACCCGCATCGCCTTCTCCCAGCGATGCATGATCCAAACGAGGACGCCGACCAGCGCGACATAGGCGACGAGCAGGAAGGTCATCATCTCCCGCACGTTCGTCGCATCGGACCAGATCTGCTTCGAGACATAGAGCAGCTCCGGCACCGCAATCGCATAGGCGAGCGTGGTCGTCTTGACCAGATTGACGAGATTGTTGTTGAGCGCGGGGAGGCAGACCCGGAAAGCCAGCGGCAGCACCACGTGGCGGTAGGCGCCGAGGCGCGAGTAGCCGAGCGCCTCCGCCGCTTCGACGGTCGAGCGCGGAACGGCCTCGATGCCCGAGCGGAAGATCTCGATGTTGAAGGCTCCGGCAAAGAAGGAGAGCGAAACGATCGCCCATTGCACGTTGTCGATGGGCGGCTCTGGTATCCCGAACTGGTTGGGCGAGCGCGGCAGAAGCGCGCCCAGCCCGAAGTAGAAGAAATAGATCTGAACCAGAGGCGGCGTGTTGCGAAAGAAGAGGATGAAGCCCTGCACCAAGCGTCTGGTCCAGACGAACCGCGAGCCCTGGAGCCAGGCGCCGACCACGCCGATGACCAGGCTCGCCAACAGCGTGACGACGCAGAGCTGCAACGTCATGCCGAAGCCTTCGATCATCCTTTCGCGATCGAAGGAATCGTAGATGAAGGTCAGATTGATCCCGGTCGTCTCGTAGAGCTGCCGAAACCAGTCGTAGACCGCGCCCATCCCTCGGTGAATCTACTCTAGGAAGAGAAGGCGCGGCGGAAGCCGACCACGGCCACCGCCGCGCGCCGGCCGATCAGGAGCCCTTGTACTTTTCGTGCATCTCCCGGGAGTACTTGGTCGGCTTCACGCCCCACTTTTTCTCCAGCGCGACGATCGTGCCTTCCTTCATCCATTCGATGGTGAGGTCGCTCATGAACTGCCGGAGCCGATCCTCGCCGTGTGCCACGGCCATCGCCCAGGGCGTGTCCATGACGCCTTCGAGCGGCATGTAGTAGCCGTCCTTCCACTCGTCGTCGAGGAGCTTACCGGAGATGAAGGTTTGATCGTAGAGGTAACCGACGCAGGTGCCCTGTTTGAGCGCGATGAGCGGCTTCTCCGAGCCGTCGAAGGAGATGATCTCGGCATCGTAGGTGGCGGCCACCTCCTTGTTGTACCAGGCGCCGGTCGTGCCGCAGAGCGGCGCGCCCTTCAGCTCCTCCCACTTTGTGATCTCGACTTTTTTCGACAGCATGACGTTGACGGAGTCGGAATAGTAGAGCGGCTCGATGACCTGCACGACTTTGCGACGCTCGGGCTTGTCCGACATGGTGGCGATCATGAGGTCGATCTTGCCTTGGTTCAGGAACTCCATTCGGTTCGCCGAGATGACGGGAACCAGCTCGAGCTCGACCCCGAGTTTTTTTGCCACCTCTGCCGCGAGGTCGGGCTCGATGCCGACGATGCCGCCCGAAGGATCGCGGAAGCCGAAAGGCTTGTAATCGGCCTTCACGCCGACGACGATCTTGCCGCGCTCTTTGACCTTGTCGAGAACGTCGGCCGAGGCGGCCGTCGAGCCGAGTGCAATGGCCGCGGCGGCGGCCAGAAGTAACGTCTTGATCATGTACGATCTCTCCCTATCTGCATCTGCAGTTCGCTTGGCTCTGGCAGCGACCGACCCTTGCGCCAGGCGCCCTCGGCCCTCCGCCCTTCGTGGGCGGGTCCGACGCGGCGCCGGATGTTAGCACCTCGCCGGGCCGTCGCAACCACTCGGGATCGTCCGGCCGCTTGCGCCGCCGATAGAGGCGATCCAGGCGTTGCTGTACCGGCCGGGTCGCTCTGCCCCCTTTCGGAGAAACCTGCATGACAACGGCCAGAACCGCACCTTCGAGCGCGCTGCCGACACTCTATATTCCGCACGGCGGCGGGCCGTGCTTCTTCATGGACTGGACCCGCGGGCCGGCCGACACCTGGGACCGCATGGCCGAGTGGCTGCGCGGGCTCGCCGCCACGTTGCCCGAGCGGCCCGAAGC
>JBOHKJ010000364.1:0-3177 GCA_050728975.1 Kiloniellales bacterium
CCGCGCGGACCTCGCGCTTGGTGAGCTGGCCGTCGTGACGATAGGCCTCGTCGGGCAGGCCGGGAACGCGCGGCAGCAGCGCCGCCTCGGGGGCGGCGCGGCACTCGACCGCGAGCGTGTTGAGCGCGCCGATGCGATCGTGGCGCCAGGCGGCGGCGGTCGCCTCGTGACGCTTCTCCGCTTCGCCGGCCATGCGCTCGAAGGCGATCATGCGACTTTCGCCGTAGCCGCGTGCGACCAGCAGCTTCGCTACCTCGGCCGGCGTCGCGCCGTCACTGGTGAGCAGCAGCAGCTTCGCGCCGGGTTGCAGGAAAGAGTGGAGCAGCTCGAGCGACCGGCCGTGGAGGCTCAGCGTCTCGCAGTCGGGCAGCGGCCAGCCGAGCCGCGCGCAGGCGAGCGAGAAGGCCGAGGGCGCCGGCAGCACGGTCATCTCCTCGGGCGGCACGCGCGGGGCGAGCGTCGCGCCGATGCCGTAGCAGAAGGGGTCGCCGCTCGCCAGCAGGCAGACTCGGCGGCCGCGCAGCTTCAGGAGCGCGTCGATCGAGGGTTCGAGCGGCGAGCCCCAGGCGAGGCGCTCACGCCCGTCGTCGGGAACGAAGGCGAGATGGCGCTTGCCGCCGGCAAGAATCTCGGCGCCGTCGAGCAGAGCGCGCGCGGCCGGCGAGAGACCGGCCAACCCCTCCTCGCCGATGCCGACGATGGCGAGCCAGGGCGTCATGGCCTGGCCAGGATCGCCAGCGCGTTGACAGCGGCGGCGGCGAGCGCGCTGCCGCCGCGCCGGCCGTGGAGCGTAACGTAGGGTATCTCGAGCCTGGCCTCGGCGAGCGCGCGCTTGGACTCCGCCGCACCCACGAAGCCGACCGGAAAGGCGAGGATCGCCGCCGGCCTCGGCGCGCCCTCGTCCAGCAATTCGAGCAGCCGGAACAGCGCGGTCGGCGCGTTGCCGATGGCGACTAGCGCGCCGGCGAGATGCGGCTGCCAGAGGTCGACCGATACCATGGAGCGGGTCTTGCCCTCGGCCTTGGCGAGCGACTTCACCCCCGGCTCCTCCAGCGTGACGACGACGGGATTGCTCAGCGGCAGCAAACGCGGCGTGATACCGGCGGCCACCATGTTGCAGTCGGCGAGAATCGGCGCACCGGACTTGAGGGCGCTCGTTCCGGCAGCGACCGGATCGCCCGACCAGGCGATGTCCTTGGCGATCTCAGGCTCGCCGTAGGCATGGACCAGGCGCACCACCAGCTCGGCGAGATCGCCCGGGAAGGCCGAGAGGTCGCAGGCCGCCCGCGCCAATGCGAAGGAGCGGCGATAGATCGCCTCGGGATCGGTGAGGTAGTCGGCCACTGCAACCTCGCTTCCCGGCAGCGCGGCCTCGCCCGCAGCCGGACCAGCGATCAACCGCGCCCCACCTTCAGACCCGGGACTTTCAGACTGGGGGCCTTCAGGGTTACGGGACCCAGCGGATGGTCGGCGTGGGGATAGGGATGATGATGCCCGCCATCGTGATGGTGGTGGTGATGATGATGGTGACCCTGCCCATCGTGGTCGTGGTCGTGCTCATGGTCATGATGGTTGTCGCCGCCCTCGACGTGATCGTGGTGGCTGGTCTGGGCGAGACCCACCTCGTCCTCGAAGCCGAGCACCTGGGCGCGGTACTTGCAGAGCTTGCAGTTCATGGAGGTGTTGCCGGCGAGCGTGTCCTCGACCCGCTCGACGAAAGCATCGACCACCAGCGGATGGTCGTTGAGATAGGGCGCGTTGACGAGCTCGATCTCGGGGTGGCGCGCGGCAACGCGATCGGCGGCCGCGTAGATGCGCCGCACCAGAATCCCGGTGAAGAGGAAATAGGGGAAGACCACGATCCGCCGGTAGCCGAGCTTGGCCGCGTGCTCCAGCGCCGGCTCGACCAGCGGAAAGGTGACGCCCGAATAGGCGGTCTCGGCCCAGCCGAGGCCGAGCCCCTCCCAGAGGAAACGGGTCACCTTTGCGACGTTGGAATTGGCGTCGGGATCGGAGGCCCCGCGCCCGACCACCAGAAGCAAGGTGTCGTGGCGCGAGACGCCGAGACCGGCAGCGGCCAGCGCCTGCTCGACGCGCTCGCCGGCGGCCTTGAGCAGCTTCAGGTCGATTCCCAGCTCGCGGCCATAGTCGATTGAAATATCTGGATATTGCGCCTCGTAGCGGCGCAGCACGCTGGGGATGTCGTTCTTGGCGTGGCCGGCGGCGAAGAGCATGCCGGGAATCGCCAGCACCCGACGGTTGGCGCGCGCGCGCAGACGATCCAAGCCGTCGCGGATGATCGGCCGGGCGAACTCCAGGAAGCCGCTCTCGACGTCGTACTGGGGGAGGCGCGCGCGCAGCTGCCCGGCCAGCGCCGAAAACTGGCTTACCGCCTCCTGGTCGCGGCTGCCATGGCCGCAGAGCATCACGCCGATCTTGGTCACGCTGTCCCCTCTATTCCTCGCCTTCTTCGGGCGGAGATTACGGCCCCCGCAGCGCCGAAGCCAGCACCGGCCAGCCGCGGCGACGATTGACCGCCGGACCGCAGTCGCCCAAGACTGCGGCCATGCTGCTCGCCTGG
Organism: Kiloniellales bacterium; assembly: GCA_050728975.1. Lineage (GTDB taxonomy): Bacteria > Pseudomonadota > Alphaproteobacteria > Kiloniellales > JBOHKJ01 > JBOHKJ01. The sequence goes on from JBOHKJ010000364.1 coordinate 2,582, forward strand.
CTCAGCGGCGCCGAAGCCGGCGCCATCGCGCTCATCCTGCTGCTGGCGATCCTGGCCGACGCGGTCGCCGGCGACCCGCCCTGGCTTTATCGCGCCCTGCCCCATCCAGTGGTAGCGCTGGGCAAGGCGATCGAGGGCTGGGAGCGGCGGCTCAACCGCGACGGCTTGGACGGCGGCGAGCGGTTCCGCAACGGCCTCGGGCTTACCGTGGCGGTGGCGGGACTGGCGGCGGCAGTCGGCCTGCTGCTGCAGCTCGTGACCGACCTGCTGCCGCTCGGCTGGCTGCTGGCGGCGCTGCTGGCCTCGACGCTGCTCTCGGGCCGTGGGCTGGAGGAGGCCGTGACCGCAGTCGCCGAGGCGCTGGAAACCGGTCTCGAAAGCGGGCGCGCGGCGGTCTCCAAGATCGTCGGCCGCGACCCGGAGAGCCTCGACGAGGCCGGGGTGGCGCGGGCGGCAACGGAATCGCTGGCCGAGAACTTCTCCGACGGGCTGGTGGCGCCTGCCTTCTGGTTCCTGGTCGCCGGCCTGCCCGGCATCGCCGCCTACAAGGCGATCAACACGCTCGATTCCATGATCGGGCACCGGTCGCCGCGCTA
>JBOHKJ010000365.1:0-4623 GCA_050728975.1 Kiloniellales bacterium
AGGCGCAGGCCCTCGAGATCGTCCGAGCTGACCGGCTCCTCGAACCAGCTCACGTCCTGCTCGGCGAAGCGTTCGGCGAAGCCGAGCGCCTGCTTGCGGTGGTAGGCGCCGTTGGCGTCGACGAACAATTCCGCGTCGTCGCCGATCGCGGCGCGCGCCGCGCGCACCCGCTCGGGATCCGCCGCCGGATCGGTGCCGATCTTCATCTTGACCGCATGGATGCCCTGCTCGACCCAGCCGGCGAGCTGCGCCTGGAGCCGGTCTACCGGATACGAGGTGAAGCCGCCGCTGCCGTAGACCGGGATCTCTTCCCGACACGCGCCGAGCAGGCCCGCGAGCGGCACCTCCAGGATGCGCGCCTCGAGGTCCCAAAGCGCCGTATCGACCGCCGAGATGGCGTTGGCGGCGATCCCCTGGCGGCCGAGGTTGCGCACCGCCCCCACCATGGCCTGCCAGGCGCCCGGCACGTCCAGGGCATCGCGCCCCTCCACCACGCCCGCGAGCGGATGCTCGATCAGCTGCGCAGCGGCCGCATGCGTGTAGCTGTAGCCCAGGCCCTGCCGGTCGCCGGCCCGCACCTTCGCGACCACCATGGTGGTCGAATCCCAGGCGAACGTGCCGTCCGCCTCCGGGTAGTCGGTCGGAATCGTATAGGCCGCAGCCTCGATGCGCTCGATGATGATCCGCTTCATTCTCGTGACTTCAAGGGGAAAGTCGGGTGGCCCGATCCGCACGGCTCGCGCGCGCGCCGGGCCACCGCAGCGGGCCTAGTGGTTCGATCCAAACGGAGGATCTCCTCCGTTTGGTGTCTCGCGAACCACTAAGTCTATGAATCCAGTGGTCTCTGCGATCAGCCATATGGAAACCATCTGTCTGATCCAGACCACTAGCGAGCGCCCGGCAGGACGCCCTGCATGCTCTGCTTGATCGACTGCCAGACGATCCCGATCGCCTCCGGGTCGCCCTTGAGCACCGACCTCGCGTAGCTCTTCGCCTGCTCGTAGGTGATGTGCGGCGGCAGAGGCGGCACGTTGGGATCGGTCACCACGTCGAGCACGCACGGCCGGTCGGCGGCGAGCGCCGTATCCCATGCCGGCCCGACCTCGTCCGGGTGCTCGACCCTGAGCCCCTTCAGCCCGACCATCTCGGCGAGCCCGGCGTACGGAAAATCCATCACGTTCTGCGAGGTCTCCCATTTCGGGTCGCCGGCCAGGACGCGCTGCTCCCAGGTCACCTGGTTCAGATCGCGGTTGTTGAGCACCAGGATGATCAGGCGCGGATCGCTCCAGCGCTGCCAGTACTTGGCGGCCGTGATCAGGCAGTTGTTGCCGAGCATCTGCATCGCGCCATCGCCGACCAGGGCGATCGCCACCCGCTCCGGATAGCAGAACTTGGCGGCCAGCGCGTAGGGCACGCCCGGGCACATGGTGGCGAGCGTGCCCGAGAGCGTCGCCATCATGCCGCGCCGGATCTTCATGTTGCGCGCGAACCAGTTGGCGACGCTGCCGGAATCGGCGCTGATGATGCACTGATCCGGCAGGCGCGGCGACAGCTCCCAGAGCACCCGCTGCGGGTTGATGGGGTCGGCCTCGCTCATCGAGCGCTCCTCGACCACCCCCCACCATTCCCGGACGCCCTCCTCGATCTCCTCCCGCCACTCCCTTTTTTCCTTAACTCGGAGGAGGGGCCTCAGCGCCCGAAGCGTCTCGGCGCTGTCGCCGACCAGGTTGACCTCCATCGGGTAGCGGATCGAGAGCATCTTGCCGTCGATGTCGATCTGCACGCCGCGCGCCTGGCCCTCGGGCGGCAGGAACTCGGAATAGGGAAAGCTCGAGCCGACCATCAGAAGGGTGTCGCAGCCCATCATCATGTCCCAGCTCGGCCGGGTGCCGAGCAGGCCGATCTGGCCGGTGACGAAGGGCAGATCGTCGGGCACCGCAGCCCGGCCGAGCAGCGCCTTGGCGACGCCGGCGCCCAGAATCTCGGCGACCTCGATGACCTCGTCGGTGGCGTGCAAGGCGCCGGCGCCGACCAGCATGGCGATGCGCTCGCCGGCGTTCAGGGCCTCGGCGGCGCGCCGCAGGTCGGCGTCCTCCGGCACGATGCGCGGCCGCGTGTAGCCCACGCCCGAGTGGATGGTGCCGTGCGCCCGCGGCGGCGTTTCCACGGCGTCCAGCTCCTGCACGTCGCCCGGCACGATGATGCAGGTGACGGTGCGCTCGGCCATGGCGATGCGCAGCGCGCGATCGATCAGATGGCGCATCTGCTCGGGTGCTGTGCACATGTGGACGTACTCGCCGGCCACGTCCTTGAACAGCGAGATCAGGTCGACCTCCTGCTGGTAGTGGCCGCCGAGTGCTGTGCGCTTCTGCTGGCCGACGATCGCGACCACCGGCTGATGGTCGAGCCTGGCGTCGTACAGGCCGTTCAGGAGATGAATCGCGCCCGGCCCCGAGGTCGCCATGCAGACCCCCCGGGGTGCCCGTGAACTTGGCATGGGCGCACGCCATGAACGCGGCCACCTCCTCATGCGGCACCTGGACGAACTCGAAGCGGTCCTCCGCCCGGCTGAGCGCGCCCAGGATTCCGTTGATGCCGTCGCCGGGATACCCATAGATGCGCTTGACGCCCCACTCGGAGAGGCGCTCGAGCATGAAATCGCTGACCGTCCCGCTCACCTCGTGCTCCCTCCAGACCCGATGGCGCGCCGCGCGCCGCCCGCCCAGCCAGGCCCAGGCCTGGCTTCGTGCCCTAACGCCGGGCGAGCGCCTTGGTTGCCCTGGAGGCGGATTTTTTCCGGCTGGCACCCGAACGCTGCGGCGAACGCCTTCGCCGCCCGTCACCCGGACCGCCGCGATCCTTAAATATGGGTCCCGAGGCCGTCGTCTTATTAAAGGTTATCCGGTAACCTTATATATGTGGGCCGAAATCCCGCAGCCATTAAAGGATCACGACGATGCGTCGCGACGGTCTGTGCCACGCCGTGCGCCAGCGGTTGGAGCGCCTGCCCCCGCCCTACGATGCGCATTACGGCGTGACGCCTCTGCCGCCGCCCGAGACTGCTGTCGCGCTGGGCCCGGTGGCCGATCTCTGCCGGGCAGCCGAAGACGCCATGACGCGCGTCGACATCTATGCCGCCGAGCTCCACGATCCTTTCGTGATCAGCCGCGTCCTCGCCAGGCGCGAGGCGGTGACCAGCTCGAGCATCGAGGGCACGCAGTCGACGCTCGACGAGGTGCTCTCCCTCGACGTGCGGCGGTCGGGCACCTTCTTCAGAACTCGCAGGCAATTAGGAAGCCGCCAAAATCAGACGAATTGGGCATCCTAGCGCTTCACGCGACCTCTCAACGCGAGTACTGCTAGAGCGAAGAAAACGGGCCCCAATAGAGTCAGTGCGATCTCGATGAAGCCCCCCGCCATCGAAAGCTGCTGCGAGCTTTGCAACCCCGGGAGCACGGCTCGCAGGGAGAATAGCAGGCCTTCGTAGTAGGTCCCGCGACCTACTACGAACCCAACGTGAGTAGCCGCCACCGTCCCGCCGATGATCACTGCGAGCAGCCAGGCAAACGCACGAGAAGCTCGCAGACCGTATCCGGAAAAGAGCCAGTACATCCATACAATCGCCCGTTCTGCGGTTCCGAACTCCCGGCTGTGGCGTCTCATCTCCATCTCGCCATAGTAAAAGTCAGCCGCTCCAGGTTCATCAGACCTCGCTTCGAAACTACGACGAAGATCCCGATACACGGCAGCGACTTGAGACGCCCGCAGAGCCGGCAATTCGACGACGTTGCGGTCCGGATCATCTTGGGACGGATCGGAAGCCAAGCGAGTGCCCGACAGTTTCCAGCCGATGGCACGGATGCCGCCGGCGTTACGTCGCCATGAGTACTCATCAGCAATGACGCGTCGTGTTGTACACCACGCCGGTGCCCTCGAAAGTCTGACGGTAGGCTCAATCACAACCTCTCCAAGGTCGTGGGATCCATAGAAGACGCAGCGGGTCATGTCCACGTGAGCAAAACTCATAAGCCCGGCATCGGCATCCTGCACGGCGAGAATGATCGGCTGTTGACTGCTTGTGGCCGAGCCCGAGATCCGAAGAGGGCGTCCCGTGCTGAGGCGGCTTAGATCGATATCTGCTTGTTCGGCGAGAACATGACCGCCCTCGATCAGCTGTGCACCGGACAGATCTAAGCGATTTGCCTTGACCTCTAGTCGGACGCGAGCCCCGAACTGGGAGTGTGACAGCGTGCAGTCATTTCGCACGTCAAGTGGGCCTATCTGGTGAGCGGACGCGGCCCTAAGGAATGGCGAGCGAAAGGCTGCGCAATGAGTGCCAGTGAGCAGTAACTCTCTCTCAGCAATGCAAGAGTCGAGTACGATAATTGTCGCGTCGGCGTCCGTTATGGAAAGATCTGACCGGAATCGGCACTGGTTCAAAAGGAGTGCTCCAACAATACCATCCGCCCGCAGCATCTCCAGAAACGTGCTGTTGGAAAATCCGACCGACACGCGCTCTGCATGAACGAAGGAGAAATCTACGGTTCTATGAAAAACACAGTCTGTAAAGTGCGGTGGCCCGGCGTTAAAGAAGCAAAATTGCGAACTGAATGAATTTTTGAA
>JBOHKJ010000366.1:0-3705 GCA_050728975.1 Kiloniellales bacterium
CTTCATGCACTTCATGCTGGAAACGATTCTGGCGGCGAGCCTGCTGGGGCTCGACGCCTTCGGCCAGCCGGCGGTCGAGGAGATCAAGGTACGCCTCAAGGCCGCGCTGGCGCCGCAGCGCGCTTCCGGGGCTGCGCCGTGACCATCCGTCGCCTGCCCGAGACCTTGATCAACCGGATCGCCGCCGGCGAGGTGATCGAGCGCCCGGCGGCGGTGGTGAAGGAGCTGGTCGAGAATGCGCTCGACGCCGGCGCGAGACGCATCGAGGTCGCGCTGCGCGACGGTGGCAAGTCCTTCATCGCGGTCAGCGACGACGGATGCGGAATGACGCGCGACGAGCTGACGCTCGCCGTCGAGCGCCACGCGACCTCGAAGCTGCCGAGTAACGACCTCTCGACCATCGCGACGCTCGGCTTCCGTGGCGAGGCGCTGCCGTCGATCGGCGCGGTGGCGCGGCTCGCGGTCTCCAGCCGCACCCGCGGCGCGAGCGAGGGCTGGCGCCTCACGGTGGAGGGCGGCGCGCTCGGCGAGCCCGCGCCGGCCGCCCAGCCGCAGGGCACGCGCGTCGAGGTGCGCGACCTCTTCTTCGCTACTCCGGCACGCCTCAAGTTCATGAAGAGCGATCGCGCCGAGCAGCAGCAGGTGCGCGACAGCGTGACGCGCCTGGCCATGGCCCACCCCGGTGTTGCCTTCACTCTGCTCGACGGCGAGCGGCGGGTGATCGAGCTGAGCGACGGCGACGGCGCGCTCTTCGCGACCCGCCTCGAGCGCCTAGCGGCGCTGATCGGCCACGACTTCGCCGACAATGCGCTTCCGATCGACGCGGCGCGCGAAGGATTCAAGCTGAGCGGCGCCATCGGCGTGCCGACCTACAATCGCGGCAACGCACAGCAGCAGTATCTTTTCGTCAACGGACGGCCGCTGCGCGACAAGCTGCTGTTCGGCGCGGTGCGAGGCGCCTATCAGGACTTCCTCGCCCACGACCGCCACGCGGTGGTGGCGCTGTTCCTGGAGGCGCCGAGTGACGAGGTCGACGTCAACGTGCATCCGGCGAAAGCGGAAGTGCGCTTCCGCGAGCCGGCGCTGGTGCGTGGCCTCATTGTCTCGGCCCTGCGCCACGCACTGACGCAAGCGGGCCACCGCGCCTCGACCACGGTTACCGCGGCCGCGCTGGCCGCCTTCGGAGCCGGCGGTGGCGCACCGCGATCGGGCGGCAATTGGAGCGGGGGAGCCTGGCGCGGTGGCGCGCTTCCGGCCGGTCTCGCCGAGGAGAGCGCGCGCTATCACGCACCGCTGCCGGGTCTCGCGACACCGCCGGGCGCGCGCGCCGCGGCCGCCGAGCCCGACTTTCCGTCGGCGCCGGTCGCACCAGGCGACTTTCCGCTGGGTGCCGCGGTCGCCCAGCTCCACGGCACCTACTTGGTGGCGGAAACCGAAAGCGGCTTGGTGATCGTCGACCAGCACGCGGCCCACGAGCGTCTGGTCTACGAGCGCATGAAGGCCGAGATGGCGGCGCGCGGCGTGGCGCGGCAGATCTTGCTCATTCCTGAAGTGGTCGAGATCGAGGAGGCTGCGGTCGAGCGCCTCGCCGCCCGCGCGGCGGAGCTGGCCGAGCTCGGCCTGCTGCTGGAAGCCTTCGGCCCTGGCGCGGTGATCGTGCGCGAGACGCCCGCTCTGCTCGGCGAGGTCGACATCCAGGGCCTGGTGCGCGATCTCGCCGACGAGCTGGCCGAGCTCGACCACACTCTGGCGCTCAAGGAGAAGCTGGGCGAGGTCTGCGGCACCCTCGCCTGCCACGGCTCGGTGCGCGCCGGGCGCCTGCTCAATCGCGAGGAGATGAACGCGCTGCTCCGCCAGATGGAGGCAACACCACACAGCGGCCAGTGCAATCACGGTCGCCCGACCTACGTCGAGCTGAAGCTTGCCGACATCGAGCGACTCTTCGGCCGGCGCTGAGCGCGCGACGGCGCGCGCCGACGCTCTGCAGCCACCGAAGGAGCGGGCTGCGGTACAGTTGCTGTTCGCCTGCCTCACGCTCGATCTGCTGGGCTACGGCCTGCTCATTCCGCTGCTGCCTTTCATGGCGCTGGAGCTCCAGGCGACGCCTCAGCAAGTGACGCTGCTGCTGGCCACCTTCTCGGCGATCCAGCTGGTCTCCGCGCCGCTGTGGGGGCGAGCCAGCGACCGCATCGGTCGCAAACCGGTGCTGCTGATCAGCTTCGCCGCTTCTGTCGTGGCCTTCGTCATGCTGGCAAATGCGGAGTCTCTGATCTGGCTGTTCGCGGCGCGCGCCCTCGCCGGCGCGGCGAGCGGCGACATCGTCGCCGCTCCGGCCTACGTCGCCGACGTGACGCCGCCATCCAAGCGCGCCAAGCGGCTGGGCCTGCTCGGCGCCGCCTTCGGAATCGCCTTCACGCTGGGGCCGCTCACCAGCGGGCTGTTGCTCAGCTTCGGCGGGAACGGCGCCGACATGCGCACGTTCTCATATATCGGCGCTGCGCTGTCGGCGCTCGCCTTCCTGCTCGCGCTGCTGCGGCTTCCCGAGCCGGGCCGCAGCGCGGCGGCTGCGCAGCCGGAGGGCGGAGCGCGGCAGCCGCTGCTTGCGCGCTGGGTCGCCGAGCTGCGGTATCCGCAGGTCGCATTGGTGACGGGAATTCTGTTCCTGGTCAGCTTCGTCTTCGCCGAGGTCGAATCGACCTTGGCCATCTTCGCCGCCGCAGTGCTCTCCTGGGGACCGCGCGACGTCGGCTATCTCCTGGCCTACGGCGGCGTGATCGCGGTCATCTGCCAGCTTCTGCTGCTGGCGCCGTTGGTGCGACGCTTCGGCGAGCCGCGCCTGGTGCTACTTTCGGCTGCCACGCTGGGGGTCGGCGCCGGCCTCATCTCGCAAGCCTCCAGCACCGCCCTGCTGGCGATCTCGATCGGTCTTTTCGCCGCCGGCTTCGGTCTCGGCACGCCCTCGATCCAGTCGCTCATCACCAAGCTCAGCCACGGCCGGGCGACCGGCGGCGCGCTCGGCCTCGGCCAGGCAACCATCTCCTGCGCGCGGGTTCTGGGCCCGACGCTGGCCGGCTTCCAGTTCGGCAGCCTCGGCCCGGCGGCACCCTATGCCGTGGGTGCTGCGATCATGGCGGTCGCGGTCACGCTGGCCGCCCGCCTGCAGCGGCGGCTGAGTGCAACGATGCTATGGTCCCGGTCAGCAGAGCGACTGTTCACGAGCCCGCTGCAACCTCAACTCTACCAGGCGACAGCCATGCAGACACCGCTCTCCGTCACCTTCCACAACATGGATCGATCCGACGCCGTCGAGGCGCGGATTCGCGAGAAGGTGGACAAGCTGGAGACCTTCCACGACCGCATCACCTCCTGCCGCGTCGTCGTCGAAGCGCCGCATCGCCGACACCACAAGGGCAAGCGGTACAAGGTCGAGATTGTGCTCGAGGTGCCGGGCGGAGAGATCGCGGTCAGCCGCGCACCGGGCAAGGATTTCGCCCACGAAGACGTCTACGTGGCGATTCGCGATTCCTTCGCCGCCGCGCAACGCCAGCTGCAGGACCTTGCGCAACGCAAGCGCGGCGCGGTGAAGACCCACGACACGGAGGAATAGGGCGCTCGACTAACCGGGCGCGCGCAGGAAGGCGAAGGCAGCCTTGCCGTAGCGGCGCCGCTCCAAGAGCGCGAAGCCGGGCGGCGGCGCGATCTCCT
>JBOHKJ010000367.1:0-11279 GCA_050728975.1 Kiloniellales bacterium
GTGCTGGAGTCCGGCGCCCTCGTCGTGGACGCGTGCCGCCATGTCGTGCGCGGCGGCGATGCCGTGGTCTCGCTCGCGCGGCGGCCGGTGCTGTTCGCTCTCGCCCGCGCGCTCGGCGCGGCGTGGCCCGGCGACATGCCGCGCGGAACGCTGATCACGCGGGCCTTCCGGGCGAAGCATGCCGATGAATCGCATCGCGCCCGGTTGCGGGTCGAGATCGGGCGGCTGCGCACGGCGCTGCGCACGCTGGCCGGCGTGAGCGCGACCAAGCGGGGGTTTGCGCTGGTGCCGCGCCGCGCACGCGAGGTCGTCGTGCTGGCGCCGGCCGTCGAAGAGAAGCACGCGGCGGTGCTCGCCTTCCTCGCCGACGGCGAGTCGTGGTCGAGCTCGGCCCTGGCGCTTGCGCTGGGGGCGAGCCAGCGCAGCGTGCAGCGGGCACTCGACTCGCTTGCGGCAGCGGGCAAGGTGCAGGCGTTCGGTCGCGGGCGGGCGCGTCGTTGGATGACCCCGCCCGTGCCGGGATTCCCGACGACTTTGTTACTCCCCGCTCCACTGCCGAGTGGCTAGGATGGAGGCATGAATCGATCAGCCGCCGAAATCGTCCGTGAATATGGGCCCTTTCCGGGTGTCGACGGCGTGCATGGGGTCACCTACGACGGTCGGCAAGTCTGGTTTGCGTCCGGAGACAAGCTGAACGCCTTCGATCCTGCGAGCGGAAAGACGCTGCGCTCGATCGATGTCGCCGCGCATGCGGGAACGGCCTTCGACGGCCAGCACCTGTTTCAGCTCGCCGAGAATCGCATCCAGAAGATCGATCCGAAGACCGGCCGTGTGCTTGCCACGATCCCGGCGCCCGGCGGCGGCGGCGACTCGGGGCTCGCGTGGGCCGAAGGGACGCTCTGGGTGGGGCAGTATCGGGACCGGAAGATCCGTCAAATCGATCCCCAAACAGGGGCGATTCTTCGCACCATCGAGTCCAACCGCTTTGTCACCGGGGTCACCTGGATCGACGGCGAGCTCTGGCACGCCACCTCGGAAGGTGACGAGAGCGATTTGAGGAGGGTCGATCCTCGAACGGGAGAGGTCCTGGAGAGGCTCGAGATGCCGCCCGGAGTGAGCGTGTCGGGGCTCGAGTCCGATGGCGGCGATCGGTTCTTCTGCGGAGGAGGAAGGAGCGGGAAGGTGAGGGCTGTCCGCCGGCCCAGGCGAGTCTCCGCGGCGGGCAGCGGCTCCGGCACCCCCGTCGACCCCACGAGCGAGTAGTCGACGCGGCCCTCGCGGGCGGCAAGCCGCTTGCAGAGCGAGCGACGGAAAGCTATCGCTCGTGCTCGACATCGGCGACCGGAGCGTTCGGCAGCTCGCGATCCAGCGATTCTCTGTACTTGACACAGCCCCGCAGGAACTTCGGCCAAGGCGGAACCGCAATGTCAGGTACCACGCGCTCCGGCAGCAGCTCCCAAAGCTTTGGATGGTGCCAGCAGAGATCGTGCCCGCTGCTGTCGCGGTGCTGGCGGATGCCGGCGCGCAACCGCTTGACCTCGTCGATCAGCTGTTCGCGAGACAGGCGGTTCAGGTCTTCGTCCATTTGCCGCAAACGATCCATGACGCCCGGCCGCGGTCGCGCTCAGGCATCGTGGATCGCCTCCTTCACTTTTTTCTTCAGCTCCGGCGTCAGCTCCTCGATGCCATGCACTTCGTAGGCGTGGCGCGCCACCTTGGTCATCAGCGCCGCCTCGTTCTCGGCCTGGGCCTCGTAGCCGCAGCCGGGCATCAAGTCGCCGCAGCTGATGGTCTTGGTCGCTTTCCGGTCGCTCATTCCCGGCCTCCCTTGTCGGAGTTGGACGCCTCGACAAGACCGCGCCTGAAGGGCCCGAATTCCGCCAGCGCTTCGATCTCGCGCTCGATCTCGCGCCGCTCCTGGGTGAGGAACCGCTCGACCGCGCGCGCGAAGCCGGGATCGCGGATCAAGTGGGCGCTGTAGGTCGGGACCGGCAGGTAGCCACGCTGGACCTTGTGCTCGCCCTGCGCGCCCGCTTCGACCCGCCTCAACCCGTGGGCGATCGCAAAGTCGATCGCCTGGTAGTAGCAGGTCTCGAAGTGGAGAAAGGGCAGGTGGAGCCGCGTGCCCCAGTTGCGGCCGTAGAGCGCCTCGCGGCCCTTGAGGTTGAGCGCGCCGGCCACCGTCGCGCCGTCCATCTCGGCCAAGATCAGCACCGCGCGCTCGCCGAGGCGCTCGCCGAGCAGCGTGAAGAATTCGCGTGTCAGATAGGCCTCGCCCCACTTGCGGTCGCTGGTGGCGCGATAGAAGCGGTAGAAGAGGTCCCAGTGTCTGGCCTTGATGTCGTCGCCGCAGAGCCAGCGATGAGTGACGCCGGCCGCGGCCACCGCCTGGCGCTCCTTGCGGATCGCCTTGCGCTTGCGCGAGGCGAGCGCGGCGAGGAAGGCATCGAAGCTTTCGTAGCCCTCGTTGTTCCAATGGTACTGCCGGCCGCTGCGTTGCAGGAAGCCGGCGGCGCCCAGCGCCTCCCATTCGCGCGCGCGCGGGAAGGTGACGTGGACGGTCACGATCTCCAGCCGGCGCGCCAGCTCGGCGACGCCTGCGATCAGCGCCGCCTCGTAGCTACTGCGCTCGACACCCCCCCGCTCGACATCCGCACGCACCAGCAGGCGCGGGCCTGTCACCGGCGTGAAAGGCACCGAGCACTGCAATTTCGGATAGTAGCGCCCGCCGGCCCGCTCGTAGGCCTCGGCCCAGCCCCAGTCGAAGACGTACTCGCCGTAGGAGTGATCCTTCAGATAGAGCGGCAGCGCCGCGGCGAGCCGCCCGCTCTCGTCCTCGATGGCGAGATGCTGCGCCATCCAGCCGGTCGCGGCGGTGGCCGAGTCGCTGTCCTCCAGCGCCGAGAGAAAGGCATGGCTGACGAAGGGATTGTCGTCGCCGGCGCAGGCGTCCCACTGCTCGGCCGAAACCTGGCCGAGACCTGCCAGCACCTTGACCGCAATCTTGTCGCCGCCGTCAGGCATGATGCGCCGCCGCTGCCGGGATCTTCATGCCCCTAGACTTGCGCGCGGGACGGCGCGAGGACAAGGGGGCGTGCGGCCGGAGCGCCAGCGAGTCTATCCGACTCGCCCCCTTGGACGCTCTTCCTCTTCTCCTTCTCTTCGCGCTCAGGGTGACCCGCGTCCGGCGTGGATTTCGTTGATCGCAGATCGAGATCGCGGAGTGATCCCGATGCCGCTGCTCGACGTTCGGATCGGAGGTGGCGAAGGCTACTCTTCAGCCACGAGGTCCGCCATCGCCTGGATGCCGATCGCCTCGACGTCCTTGGTGATCGGGTAGCGTTCTTCGCCTGAGGTGATCACGAAGGAGCGTTTGGGTTTCAAGTCCTCGCGGGCATTGTGAAAGCCCTTGCTCGGAGTAGCAGAGATGCCCCGCTTGATCTCCATGGCCCATAGGCCGCGCTTGCCGGGCAGCTCCAGCAGCAGGTCGATCTCGGCGCCCGCCAAGGTCCGATAGAAGCTTGCCATGGTCCGGGGCGGGGCGACGGCAAGCAGGTTTTCGATCACAAACCCTTCCCAGCTTGCGCCGACGACGGGATGACCGGCGAGCTCGTTGTGGTCCTCGATGCCGAGCAAGGCATGGACCAGCCCGCTGTCCCGCACATAGACCTTGGGCGATTTGACGAGACGCTTTTTTACGTTCGCATGGAACGGGCTGAGTCGGCGGACCAGAAGGAGATCGACCAGGAGGTCGACATAGCTGGTCACGGTCGGTGCGGTGATCGAAAGCCCCGATGCCAGTTTCGAGGCATTGAGCAGCGTGCCCTGGCTGTGCGCCAGCATGGTCCAGAGTCGTTCCAGCGTCTCGGCCGGTATGCGCCGGCCGAATTGCGGGACATCGCGCTCCAGATAGGTGCGAATGAAGTTCTGGCGGAAGGCAAAGCTGTCGGCTTCGTTCATGGCCAGGAAACTGTCCGGGAAGCCGCCGCGCACCCAGAGTGTCCTGCCGGCATCCGCGTCGGGTGCCGCTTCGAGCACGTCCAGGGGGTTGAGCCCCACATATTCGATCCGGCCGGCGAGGCTCTCGCCTGACTGCCGGAGTAGCGCCATCGAGGCTGAACCCAGGATAAGGAAGCGCCCTGTCCGCTTTCCGCGCCTTCGGCCCCGATCGATCAGGCCACGTAGTTCCCGGAACAGCTCCGGGACGCGGTGAATTTCGTCGAGAATGACGAGGCGATCCTCGTACGCATTGAGAAACAGCGCCGGATCGGCGAGCTTGTCGCGGTCGGCTTTGGCTTCGAGATCGAGATAGAGCGCCTCGGTGTCTGCGGCGATCTCATGGGCTAGCGTTGTCTTGCCGACCTGCCGCGGCCCGATCAGGGCGACCGCGGCCTGACGGCTCAGAGCCTCGCGGACGGTCTGATATATGCGGCGAGGAATCATCCTTGTAAATTAAAAGCTCATCTTTTAAAATGCAAGGAATATCGCAGCGTTCTGGGCACGAGCATAAGTTTCCTCGTCCTCCAGCACGTCTGGGATAGTCGCCTGGAACACGGGCGCAAACGCCGCCGAGCAGGCGTTCCCCCCGATTCAACAGGCCCGCGCTTGGCAGGGTCGAAAGAGGGTCCTGACCTGGTAGCGCGCTAACCCTCGGCGACGACGAAGGCGAGCGCTTGCCTCGCCTCGCGCAGCGCGTGGCGGCGCTTCAAGGGCGAATGCAGGAAGCGGTTGAGCGCCGCCAGCAGATCGGGCACGAAGGGCGCTTGGCTGTCGGCGGCGATCGCGCTCTCCGCGGCGCCCAGCGTCTTGATCAGGTGCGCGGCCACGATGTGCTCGCGCTGGCCGTGATCGAAGAGCCGCCGATAGTGGGTCTCGAAGAACCCCTCGGCGTCGTCCACCCGCCATTGGTCGACATCGATATCGCGGTCGTGGAAGCCGGCGTTGCGGCCGGCGAAGCAGGCGAGCTGCAGCAGCGCCGCCGGCCACAGCCCGGGCTGGCGCTCGGCGAGCTGGCGTGCGGCGTCGCCGAAGGTGACGGCGTGGGTGAAATCGAGCCAGCCGACGTTCTGTCCGACCGGATTGTCGCTGCGCTCCTGCAGCGCGATGTCGAACTGCAGCAGCGAGCGGGCGGCGGCGCCGAACAGCGCGCGGTAGAGCGCCTTCACGTCGCCGCTCGATTCGAGCGCGCGGGCCAGCACCTGCTTGACGCCGAGCGCGGCGAAGTCCTCGGCCGCGACCGGCGCGTCGCCGCGCCCGTCCCAGGCCTCCAGCGCCGGCCGGTAGTCCCGGAACTCGGGGATCAGGTCCTCGCGATTGGCGTAGATCAGGCCGCGCACCAGCGGCAGCAGCACCGAAAGCCGCAGGCTGTTGCCGAGCCGCGCCATCAGCTCGCCGGCCTTGACCACGTAGATCGCGGCGTGGCCGAAGTCCTGGTAGTGCGCCAGCGCGGCGCGCGCGAGCGGAGCCTCGATCTCGCGCCAGGAGACGTTTGCCTCGATTGCGCCGCGCAGAAGCGCGACCGCGCGCTCCTCGTCCTCGGCTTCGATGGCCTCGGCGAGCGCGTCGGCATTCCACTCGGCGAGCGCGGTGGGGTAGGGGAAGGCCGGCTCGCGCAGCGTGTCCCAGGAGAGATGCGCCAGGATCTCGACCGCCGGCACCAGCTTCTCCGCCTCGTTCGTTGCGAAACGCTCGCCCAGCAGCAGCCAGTCGGCGGCCGCCGCCTGGGCGTGGCTCATGCCGAACTCGAAGCGCTCGTGGCTCCGCTCCAGCGCCGCCAGGATCGCGCTTTCCAGGCTGCCCCCGGCGGCGGTGAGCCGCGCCAGCTCGCGCGCCATGCGGTCGCTGTCGTGACGGCGGAACGCTTCGGCGAGCGCGGCCAGCGCCGTTGCGCGCCGCTCGGCGGCCGGCGGGTCGGCGACGTCGACGAAGACCGCGCCGTTCTCGATTCTGGTCGGATAGCGCCGCAGGCGGTCGCCGCCGGTCAGCGTCTCGCCGCTCGCCAGATCGAATTTCCAATTGTGCCAGTTGCAGGTCAGCACGCAGCCCGAGAGCGAGCCCTCGCTCAACGGATAGCCCTCGTGCGGACAGCGGTTGTTGCAGGCGAAGAGGCCGCTCTCGTTTTTGAACAGGGCGATCTGCTTGCCGGCGGCCTTGACCAGCTTGACGCTCTTGCTCGCGAGCTCGCCGGCCTTGGCGACCTCGACCCAGTGACCGCTCATGGCGCGATCCTTTCTGCGGCAGCGACGGAAAGGCTAGCGGCTGCCCTTGAATTTCGCAAGGAAAAGCTTTAGAAATACGCACTCTCCATAGGGATTTGGGGCCATAGGGATTTCGGGCCATAGGGATTTCGGGATGCGGAACGACAGCGCGGCGCAGGAACGAAGCAACAGCCGCCGCGGCAACTACAAGACGCGGTGCGCGATCCGCGATCTGCTCAAGCGCGTGGGCCCGCAAAGCGCGAACGCGCTCGCAGCGCGCCTCGATCTCACCGCCATGGCGGTGCGCCAGCAGCTCTACGAGCTGGCCGCGAAGAAGCTGGTCGATAACGAAGCGCGAGGCGGCGGCGTCGGCCGTCCGGCGAAGCTGTGGCGCCTCACCGCGGACGCCGACCGCTTCTTTCCCGACGGCCATGCCGAGCTGACCGCGGATCTCCTGTCGGCGATGGGCGAGGCCTTCGGCGCGCGCGGACTGGAAAAGCTGCTGAAGGCGCGCGAGCGCCGCCAGGTCGCAAGCTATCGCGCGCGTCTCGGCAAGGGCGCGCTGAAGCGCCGCCTGGAGGCGCTGGCCGCGCTGCGCAGCGCCGAGGGCTACATGGCCGCGGTCGAGAAGGGAGCGGACGGAAGCTGGCTGCTGGTCGAGAACCACTGCCCGATCTGCGCCGCCGCCAGGCTCTGCAGCGGCCTCTGCTCCGGCGAGCTCGCGGTCTTCCGCGCGGCGCTCGGTCCCGGGGTCGCGGTCGAGCGGATCGATCACATCCTGGCCGGCGCGCGGCGCTGCGCCTACCGCGTGAGTCCGAAGCGAAGCTAGGCGGCGCGCGCAGGCCGCTGCCTGCGCAACGCACCGAAGGCCTCGAGGCCGCCGGCGCCGAGAATGAAAAGGCAGCCCATGCCCTCGCGCAAGCCGAACGGCTCGCCGGCGATCAGCGTGGCCGAGATCGCCGCGCTCGCCACCTCGATCAGCAGCAGCAGGCCAACCCGTCCCGGCTCGACGAAGCGCGCGCCCCACAGGATGAGGAAGCTCGCCGGCAGCAGCCACAGCAGCGCGGCCGCGGCGGCGTAGAGCAATACGTCGCTCGCCGGCAGCGCGAGCGGCCCCGTCAGCGCGACGGCCGGCAGCGAAAGGATCGCCGCGGCGGCGAAGCCGGCGATGGTCTGGTCGCGTCCCTCGATCTCCGGCCGCTTGCGCACCAGCGTGAGCGCGAGCGCGAACAGCAGGCCCGAGGCGAGCCCCAGCCAGTCGCCGGCCGAGCGCGGCAGCGGCAGCTCCGCGCCGAGCCCGAGCAGGATCGCGGCGCCGAAGAGGCCGAGCAGGATGGTGAGCGGGCGCAGCCAGCTCATGCGCTGGCCGAGCAGCAGCAGGCCGAAGAGCGTTCCCCAGGCCGGGTTGAGATAGAACAGCAGCGTGACGCGCACCACCTCGCCCAGCACCAGCGCGAGATTCCAGGCGATCATGGCGAGCCCGTAGAGCAGCCCGGCGGCGAGCAGCGCCCAGCCGCCGGCCCTGAGGCTGCGGCGCCGCCGCCACGCCCAGGGCAGCAGCACCGGCAGCGCCGAGAGATAGAGCGCGGCATTGAGCTGCAGCATGTCGAGCCCGGCGGCGGTGATGCCGCGCAGCGGCAGCCACCACAGCCCCCACAGCAGCGCCGAGAAGGCGATGGCACCGGCCGGCAGCAGCTCGCTACCGGGGACGGCTGGGGGCGATTCCGATGCGCGCGTTTTCATGCCGCGATTGCTTAGCATGCAGCGGTCGCGACACGCGCGCGGAAAGAGGAGGACTCTGCTATGCGCGGCGCGGACCGGCTATCGAGACATGCGCCCGCGCGGCCGCTACCGCCCGGCCGACTTGACCTCGCCGTCCGGAATCTGCTGCTGCTCGACCGGGACCACCTCGACGGCGTCCATCTTGCCGCCCGGGTAGGCCTCGCTGTCCTCCTGTTCGCTCTCGGCAGGAGCGCTATCGGCCGGACCGCTATCGGCCGGACCGCCATCGGTGGGCGCGACGTTGCTGAGCTTGACTTCGCTGCTCTCGGCGGGCGCCGGCGCCGCGATCGGTTTCTCGCTGGCCGGCGAGAAGCTCGCCGCGATTGGCGCCGCGTCGGGCGCCGCCTTTTTCGAGCGGCTCGCAGAACCACAGCACCGCGCCCTCGAGCGAGTGGCGCGTCTCGGGATCGCCGCAGAGCTTTGCCGACATCTCGGGCGTCAGCCCTTTGACGAATCGCAGGTCGGCTCCGGCCGCGACCGCGCCCTCGAGCTTGGCCGCCTCGCCCGGCGCCAGCAGGTCCTGCACCTTGGCCCAGCGCAGGTCGGCCTTGCTGAGGTCGGTGCCGGAGAGATCGGTCCCGCGCAGGTCGGCGCCGAAGAGATCGGCGTGCGACAGCTCGGCGCCGGATAGATTGGCGTCGCGCAGGTCGGCGTGGCGCAGGCTGGCGCCGCTGAGGTCGGCGTTCGAGAGATCGGCGCCGGCGAGCAGCGCGCGGTCCAGCTTGGCCTCCGCGAGCAGCGCGCCGCCCAGCTTGGCGCCGGTCAGGTCGCTCGCCGAGAGCTGCGCCTCGGCGAGGTCGGCGCCGCTCAAATTCGCCTGGCTCAGGTTGCTGCCGCTGAGATTGGCGCCCGGCAGCGCGAGGCCCGGCTGTTCGAGCCGGCTGAGGTCGCAGTAGATGCAGTCACCCTCGGCGGCGAGCTTCGCGACTTCGGCGGGATCGAAGGCGGCGGCCGGCGTGGCCGCGGCCAGCCCACTGGCCAGGACGAGTAGAGGTGCAAATCGCATGGAGGCCCCCGAGCCTTCGTTCGATGCGCGCGCAGCCTAACCGAAGTGAGGGGCCCTCGCAAAGCCCGAGGAGATTAAAGCCCGAGGAGATTAAAGCCCGAGGCGGTCAAGGCCTGGGTAACGTTAAACCCTGTTGCCGGGCGGCTCTTGGCCTTTTGTTAACCGGGGGCCTAGAGTATCGAGCCGGTTGCCTGCATCGGAGAGGTGCGACCGATGCCGAGAAGACTGTTTGCGGCCGTCGCGGCCGCCGCTCTGCTGCTCCTCTCGATTCCGGTGCCGATGGCGCAGGCCGCGGACGAGGCCAGGCTGCCGCGCGAAGCCGCCAGCTATACCGCGCTCACCAGTCTCGATTTCGGCGGCGAGCGGGTCGAGATGACGACCTACCACGACCGCGGGCGCGAGCGTCACGAGATCGACTTCGGCGACTTCGAGCAGATCGTGATCCTGCGTCCCGACCGCGGCCGCGCCTACGTCCTGCTGCCCGAAGGCAAGACCGTCCACGAGGTGCCGTTCGAGGAGGCGACGCCGGTGCCGCTGCTCTCGCGGCTCGTCCGCCACAAGGTCGAGCTCGACGGCACCGCCAAGGTCTCGGGCGAGGAGACCCGGCTCTACCGCCTGACCACGCCCGAAGGGGTGAAGGAGCAGCTCGCGCTGTCGCTCTGGGTTACCGACGACGGCATCCTGGTGCGCCTCGAGGGGCAGATCGCGGTCGAGGGAGCGATGGCGCCGATCGCCATGATCCGCAGCGAGATAAAGCGCGGCGCGGTCGACCCCGCGCGCTTCGAATTGCCGGCCGGCTGGAAGCGCACGGTATCGCAGTAAAGTCGTCTCCCGGGCCCGCTCTGCGCGGCGGCGGAACCTTTCGCGCTTGCCCACCTCACCCGGCTCGCGCCAAGTGGCGATCCGATTCGCGTTGCGCCAGTTGCGCAACAACCGGATCGCCGCGCGCGCCACCCTCTCCCCCCAATTGGGCGGAGAGGGAAACTAACGCGCGACCTTCACTCCCTGATCCCTGTCTTCTGTCCCCCGATGCCTACTGCATCACCTTGGGGCCCTTGATGTCGACCGCGCCGGCTTCGGGCAGCACGCCGAGCCGCCGCGCCACCTCCTGGTAGGCCTCGGCGACGTTGCCGAGATCGCGGCGGAAGCGGTCCTTGTCCATCTTCTCGTTGGTCTGCACGTCCCACAGGCGGCAGGAATCGGGGCTGATCTCGTCGGCCAGCACGATCCGCATCTGCTCCTCCTCGTAGAGCCGCCCGAACTCCAGCTTGAAGTCGATCAGCTTGAGGCCGACGCCGAGGAACAGCCCCTGGAGGTAGTCGTTGATGCGCAGCGACAGTTGCAGGATGTCGTCGATGTCCTGGGTGGTCGCCCAGCCGAAGGCGGTGACGTGCTCCTCGCTCACCAGCGGGTCGCCGAGCTCGTCGTTCTTGAGATAGTATTCGACGATCGAGCGCGGCAGCGCGGTGCCCTCCTCGATCTTGAAGCGCTGCGCGATCGAGCCGGCGGCGACGTTGCGCACCACCACCTCGATCGGGATGATCTCCAATTCGCGGATCAGCTGCTCGCGCATGTTGAGGCGGCGCACGAAGTGGGTCGGCACGCCGATCTCGGCGAGCCGCGTCATCAGGTATTCGGAGATGCGGTTGTTCAGCACCCCCTTGCCGGTGATGACGCCCTTCTTCTGCGCGTTGAAGGCGGTGGCGTCGTCCTTGAAGTACTGGACCAGCGTGCCGGGCTCCGGCCCCTCGTACAGCGTCTTGGCCTTGCCTTCGTAGATCCGCTTGCGGCGCATGGGGATGTCCCGTCGGGGAAGGGCGCCTGACGCGGCCGGGCGGCCGCCATCGTCGCTTCCCGGGTTGGAGGGTGCCGCCCAAGGGGGGCGGCCGGGGGAGAGATATAGCAACCGCCCCGCGGCAAAACAATCGACCCCCGGAAAGCGCTGGAATCGCGCCTTTCTGCGCGACTGGCGCTCTTTCTCTCCCTCTCCACCCCCAGGGGTGGAGAGGGAGCAGCGCGCGCCTGTTGTTTCCCTCTCCGCCCATTGGGGGAGAGGGTGGCGAGCGAAACGAGCCGGGTGAGGTGGGGCGCGCTTCGGCGCCTGCCGCCTCAGCTCCCCGCCAGCGCCACCGGCTGGAAGCGGCCGCGGCGCGGCGGCTCGGGGCAGAACAGGAAGACCGGCGCCGGCTTCGGCCGGTCGGGATCGATCGACGGCGCCGGCAGCGCGATCAGGCTGCTGCACACGGTCCCGTAGCCGCGCTCGGGCATGGCGACCGTCATCGCCGCGCCCGGGC
>JBOHKJ010000368.1:0-2713 GCA_050728975.1 Kiloniellales bacterium
CCCCAGACATGGTCCAGAGGTCTGAAGAAAATCAACTGAAAGCGAGAGCTAAGTGCAGAAGCTGCTCGCAGTGAGGTCCAGAGGTCGCATGACGCGTAGCGCGGTTCCTTGCCCGTTCGGGCGGGACTTGGCGAATGGAGTGCATTCCACCGGACGAGATTGGCGGAGGGGATGGGATTCGAACCCACGATACGGTTTAACCCGTATAACGGTTTAGCAAACCGTCGCCTTCAGCCACTCGGCCACCCCTCCGCATCACGAGTGGCCGTCAACCACGACGTATGCGGGAGGCCGTTCGTACCGCCGGCCCCCGGCCCTGTCAACGTCGCTGGCTCTCCGGCCCGCCCGAGCGCAAGTCCCAAGCCGCGGCTGCGCCGGACGCCGTGGGCGGGGCCTTGGGGATAACTCGCGCCAAGCTTCAAGTGGTTTTGAGAAATCTATGATTTCATTAACTTTCCCCCTTCACGCGACGTTAACCTTCGGGGCCGCAAGCTAGGCCTCTGAAGGCGCCCCGCTCGAGGGCCGCCACGCAAGGGCGAGAACACCATGGGTCTTTCAACACGCGCGGTCGAGACGCTGCTCGACCTGGTCGAGATCAAGCTCAGTTGCATCGAGATCTACGACCGAGAGGACTCCCGCGAGCTCAGCAAGCTCGAGCAGTGCCGCGACGAGCTGCTGTCGATCGCCGGTCGCGGTCGCGGCAAGAGCGAGCTGCTCGGCTTCCCCACGCGCGGGCGCCAGCAGCCGGCTTAAGCTCTCGACGGCCCCCGTTCGCGGGGCCGATCGCGTTTCCGCTTCCCGGCGCCGGGCCTATCCCGGCACCGCCATCCCGCGCTGCACCGCCGGGCGCGCCGCAATTGCGTCGTACCAGCGCTTGACGTCGGGAAACTCCGCGAGCGCCACTCCCTGCCACTCGTGGCGCGCCGCCCAGGGAAAAGTGGCGATGTCGGCGATCGAATAGTCCTTGCCGGCCAGGTATTCCCCTTCGCCAAGCCGCTTGTCGAGCACCCCGTAAAGCCGCCGCGTCTCGTTGCTGTAGCGCTCGATGGCGTAGGGGATCCTCTCCGGCGCAAAGCGTCTGAAGTGGTGGGCCTGCCCCAGCATCGGTCCCCAGCCGCCCATCTGCCACATCAGCCACTGGATCGCGACCCAACGCGCGCGGGTCTCCGTCGGCATCAGCTTGCCGCTCTTCTCGGCGAGATACATCAGGATCGCCCCGCTCTCGAACAGGCCGATCGGCTTGCCGCCGGGCCCGTCGTTGTCGACGATCGCCGGAATGCGGTTGTTGGGGCTGATCTCGAGAAAGGCCGGCGCGAACTGCTCGTTCTTGCCGATGTCGATCGGATGCACGCTGTAAGCGAGCCCGATCTCCTCCAGCATGATGGAGGCCTTGCGGCCGTTCGGCGTCGACCAGGTGTAGAGCTCGATGCTCAAGTCCCGCGCTCCTTCCCGCTGCTTTCGGTGCCCGTTCTTGTCGGTGAGCGACTCAAACTTTCGCCAGCGCCTGCTCCAGGTCGGCGATCAGGTCGTCGACCTTCTCGATTCCGATCGAGACGCGCAGCAGATCGGGCGGCACCGGGCTGGAGGCGTCCTCGACGCTCGCCCGATGCTCGATCAGACTCTCGGTGCCGCCGAGCGAGGTCGCGCGGCGGATCAGCTTCAGCGCGCCAGCCGCCTTGAGCGCGCTTTCGCGCCCGCCCTTGACCCGGATCGACAGCATGCCACCGAAGCCATCGTGCATCTGCTCGGCGGCAACGGCGTGACCGGGATGGGTCTCGAGCCCCGGATAGAGCACCGCCTCCAGCTTGGGATGCTTTTCGAAGTGGCGCGCGAAGGCAAGCGCGTTCTCGCACGAGCGCTCGACGCGCAGATGCAGCGTCCTCATCCCGCGCAGCAACAGCCAGGCCTCGAAGGACGCCAGCAGCGTACCGCCGAAGGTGCGCTGCTTGCCGACCTGGGCCCAAAGGTCGTCGGCCTTGCTCGCCACCAGAAAGCCGGCCAGCACGTCGCTGTGGCCGTTCAGATACTTGGTGCCGCTGTGAAAGACGAAATCGGCGCCGAGCGCCAGCGGCCGGGTGACGAGCGGCGTCGGCACGGTCGAGTCCACCGCCAACAGCGCGCCGGCATCGTGGGCGATCTGCGCCGCCCGGACGATATCCACCACGTCCCAGGAAGGATTGGCCGGGGTCTCGATCCACACCAGCCGCGTCAGGCCGGGCTTCACCGCGCGCTCCAGGCTGCCCTCCTCGGCGGCGTCGAACAGCGTCAGCTCCAGGCCCCAGTCGCGGCAGAACTCCATGATCCAGGCGCGCAGGCCCCAGTACATCACCTTCTGCGTCACCACATGATCGCCGGGCTTCAAGCAGCGGAACAGCGCGGTGGCGGCACCCATGCCGCTCGAGAAGGCGAGCGCAGCGGCGCCGCCTTCCAGCCGCGCCAGCAGGCTCTCCAGCGTCCCGACATTGGGGTTGAGATCGCGCGCGTAGCCCATCCTGGCATCGACCAGGCGATAGCCGGAGTCGCGCTCGAAGGTGGTCGCCGGATGGATCGCCGGCACCACCCCGCCACTCGCTGAGTCGCGGCTTTCGCCTGCCTGGGCGATCAAGGTCTCGGGATCGAGCCCGTCGTTGGCGCCGCCACGCTTGTTCATCGAGAATTCCTAGCGCCGCGCGTACTGGGTGGCGCCGAACAGCACCTCGCGCTGCTTCTCGTC
>JBOHKJ010000369.1:0-4589 GCA_050728975.1 Kiloniellales bacterium
ATCATGCCGTTGAAGGTGACATTGGCCTCGAAGGCGGCCTCAAGCCGTCCGAACAACAGCACGCAGACGGCCACGACGATCGCCAGGAAAATGGCCATGTAAACCAGGAAGCGGCCGGGCCTCGACATCGAAACGGTCTTCCTAAGCGATGGGCGGCGACAAAGCCTCAGGCGGCCTTATCGGTCGCTCTCGCGGCGAAATCAAGGCCGGAGCCGTGAATTTGGGATCGTTATCCCTGGGGAAGAACGTCGACACGGTCGGTCGGGCCCTGATCGGTCTTGTTGCCGAGGGCCCTCACGTCCATGCGGGTCGAGCGGATGCCGCGCTCGATCAGGAAAGCCCGAACCACCAGGGCGCGCGATAGCGAGAGCCTCCGGGCGCGGCTATCGCCTTCCTGCGGGCCGTCGGCATAGGCCAACAGCTGAATCCGCAGGGCGCTATCGTCGCCGAGGCCGTCGGCGAGCGTCGCCAGGGCCCGCTTGCCGGCTTCGCTCAGCTCCGCCGAGCCGGCGGCAAAGAGGACGCGCGCGCCGCTGTCAGGCGCCACGCCGGTGTCGGGCGTCAGGGCTGCGCTTTGGGAGGCGGATGGCTCGTCGGCGGGCGCGGGCGCGGCGAGTGCTGCGGTCACAGGCTGCTCCGGCTCGTCTTGAGCTGCGGCAGCCGGTGCTGGAGCGGAGAGCGCTGCGGCTACGGGCTGTTCCGGCCTGTCTCGAACAGGAGCGGCAGGTTCTGGCGCGGCAAGCGCTGCGGTGCCGGGCTGTTCCGCCCTGTCTTGAACCGGGGCAGCCGGCTTGGCCGGGGGGATCGGTGCCTTTGCGGCGGCTTGCGCCTCGGGGGCTGCGGTCGAATCGGGCTCGGCTGCTGGCGCGGGAGGCGCGTCGACGGCAGCTGGTGCCGGGGTCGGCTCATGCGACGTGGGATCGGCCGCTGGAGCATGCCTTGGCGGCTCCGGGATCGCCTCGGGTCTGGCGGCGGTCTGGCTCGCCGGCCGCACATCTTCCGCCGGCTTTGCAGCCGGTACGGCAGCGGGTTTCGATTCTGGCACCGGCGCCGGTTCGGTCGCCTTGGGCCTTGGCTCCGCTTTACTGACCTCTGTTGACATGACTGGCTTGGGTCCGGCGGCACGCGCCGGTGTGGGCTGGGCGACCGCTGGCTTGGGCAGCGCGGGCGCCGCTACGACGGGCTCCGGCGTCGCCGGCTCCGCTGCGCGTGGCTCAGGCGGGCTTGGCTGCGCGACGATGGCGGTTTCCGACGTAGCTTCCGCCGCGGCTGGCGGTAGGGCCGCAGTCCTGCTGGCCGGTGCCGGCCCGGCCACCGGGCTGTGCGGATAGCTGGGCGGCGGGGCATAGAACGGGGCGGGCCGGGCATCCCTGTGGTCGCCGCCGCCAGCTTGCCCACCGCCGCTCGGCGGAGCCAGGTCGGGCATCGCGGTGTCGGCCAGTGCCGGCGGCCTCATGTAGGATAGGCGGCCGTTGGGCTCGGGCAGGGCGCCCTCGTTGATAATGACGCTTGGCTCGTCGATTCGAGCCGCTCGGGTGCCGGAGGTCGGCTCTGCGCGCTCTTCCGGCAGCGTTGGCGGGCGCTGAAGGACCACCGGCGGCGGCACGGATGGCATACTGCTGTTGAGGCTCTCGAGAACGTCCTGATTGACGATCACGCTGGACGATTTGCTGGTTCCGTCCGCCATGGTCTGGGCCAATAGGGGGCCGCTGCCGAGGGCCAGGGCGGCGACGGCGGTAGCGGTCAGCCAGCGGGCGCCCCACGGCCTCGAGCCGCTGCGCCGCAATATATCGTGATTCTCGGTCATCTAAGGCCGATCGAACACCCCGCCTTGGCGCCGCCCAGGCACGTCGCGCTCGATCTGGTCGGGCAGCGCGTTCACTCCGGCGAATCGCATTCGCCAGACTATGCCCGACAGAGTTAACGAATAATGGCTTTACAGGACCCTAACGGGCCGTGCTCAGCGCGATTTTTTCAGCAAATTCGATAGGATGGGGTGGAGGGCGTCGTTGGCCGCGAGGATGTCGTCGGCCTCCATCTGGAAGGCGTCGCCGCCGATTCCCGTTACATAGCCGCCGGCCTCACGGACCAGGATAGCGCCGGCAGCAACGTCCCAAGGCGAGAGCGCGCGCTCCCAGTAGCCCTCGTAGCGGCCGGCCGCCACGTAGGCGAGGTCGAGCGCCGCCGCGCCCCAGCGACGGACTCCGGCGGTTTCCGCCATGACGGAGTCGATCTCGGCAAGGAAGCCCGGCCGGTCGCCCTTGCCCTTGAAGGGTGTGCCGGTGGCGATCAGGGCCTCCTCGAGCTTGCGGCGGCCGGATACCCGAATGCGGCGGTCGTTCAGGTACGCCCCCTGGCCCTTTTCGGCGTAGAAAATCTCGTCTTTTACCGGGTCGTGGATGACGCCGGCCAGGATGTCGCCGGCCTCCTCGACCGCGATCGAGATCGCGAAGTGCGGCAGGCCGTGGAGGAAATTGCTGGTGCCGTCGAGCGGATCGACGATCCAGCGCCGCCCACTACCCCCTTCGGCGGCGGGAGTGGCGCCCGACTCCTCCATCAAGAAGCCGAAGTCTGGCCGAGCGCGACCCAGCTCCTGGCGCAGGATCTCCTCGGCCTTGTGGTCAGCGACCGAGACGAAATCGGCCGGCCCCTTCTTCGAGACCTGCAGGTTCTCGACCTCGCCAAAGTCGCGTTTCAAGCGCCGGGCCGCCTTGTCAGCAGCCTTGAGCATGACGGTGATGAGGGCCGAACGATTTGCCAAAAAAATGTTTTGAGGCGGTGCAGGGGAGGCCCGCGCCCGCTCAGTCCCTAGCCCGCTCGACGTAGGAGGCGTCTGCGGTGTTGATCACGATCCGAGTTCCGGTCTCGATATGTGGCGGCACCAGCGTCTTGACGCCGTTGTCTAGGACTGCCGGCTTGTAAGAAGAAGAGGCGGTCTGACCCTTCACCACGGCGTCGGCCTCGACCACCGTGCAGATCACGGTATCCGGCAGGGTGACGCTGATCGGCTCGCCTTCGTGTGATTCAATGGTGACCACCATGCTTTCCTGGAGGAACGGCCGCTGATCGTCGCCGAGCAGCTCGCTCGGCAGCGTCATCTGGTCGAAGCTCTCCTGGTCCATGAATGTGTAGGTGTCGTTGGCCTCGGCATACAGAAATTGATAGTCCCGCTGGTCGAGGCGCACACGCTCGACAGTTTCGCTGGATCGAAAGCGCTCGTTCAGCTTGGTACCGTCGCGAATGTCCTTCAGCTCGACCTGGAGGTAGGCGCCGCCCTTGCCGGGCTGGGTGTGCTGGATGCGCACCGCGCGCCACAGGCGGCTCTTGTGCTCGATGATATTGCCGGGACGAATGGCGTTGCCGTTTATCTTCATGGGGATGCCGCGTTTTGCCGGTCTTGGGAGAGGCGCCCGAAAAAGGCGGCCGGAAGCTAGCAGGTCGCTTTGGACGAGGCAATCGCGCTAGCGGCGCTTGGTTGGCGCCCGCTCGAGCCAAAGCCGGGCTGCCAACTCGGGATTCTTTTCGGGACCGAGATCGAGGGCCCTGGGATGCCGGGTGACCAGCGTGGCGCCGTGACGCAGGGCGAGCGCCTTCAGCCGTCGGGCAAGCGTCGGACGGCCGGTGAAGCGAATCAGACGAAAGTCTTCGCGCAGGGCCATCGCTACCAATGCCGGATTGTCGGAGCAGTCGATCAGGGCTTCGAAACGAGCCGCGGGCTGGCGAACGGCGGCGATTGCCGTCAACTCGCGAAACCAGGCCAAGCCGGCGTAGACCGCCGCGCCCTCGGCCGAAGCCAGGATCACCGGGCGCCGATAGGCGGCGGCGGCGGCCAGTGCCGCTTCTGCGTGACGGCGGCCGTGGACGACGAAGATCGGTGTCCGGCCTACTTCAGCTTGCCGAGCGCGACGGCGACGTCGCTCATGCGATTGGAAAAGCCCCACTCGTTATCGTACCACGCGAGAACCCGGACGAACGAGCCGTCGAGCACCTGAGTCTCGGTGAGATCGAATGTGGCGCTCGCCGGACTGTGGTTGAAATCGACCGAAACCAGCGGCGCCTCGTTGGTCATGAGTACGCCCTTCAACCTGCCCTTGGCCGCCTTCTCGACCGCGGCGTTTATCTCATCGACCGAAGTCGCCCGCTTGGCCTCGAAGGTAAGGTCGATCAAGCTGACGTTGGGCGTGGGGACACGGATCGAAGTGCCGTCCAGCTTGCCCTTCAATTCCGGTAGGACCAGGCCGACGGCGCGCGCGGCGCCGGTCGAAGTCGGGATCATCGCTGTCGACGCTGCGCGCGCGCGACGCAGGTCTTTGTGCAGTGTATCGACCGTGCGCTGATCGCCGGTGAAAGAGTGGATCGTCGTCATGAAGCCGTGCTTGATGCCGACCGCGTCGTTCAGCACCTGGGCCACCGGCGCTAGGCAGTTGGTGGTGCATGAGGCGTTGGAAACCACCTTGTGGCCGTTGGCCAGCTTCTGGTGATTAACGCCGTAGACCACGGTAAGGTCGGCCCCGGTTGCCGGCGCGGAGATCAGCACCCGCTTGGCGCCGGCCGCCAGATGCTTAGCCGCCGACTCGCGATCGGTGAAG
>JBOHKJ010000370.1:0-6619 GCA_050728975.1 Kiloniellales bacterium
GACGTGCCCGTAGAGGAGCCCGAACAGCTCCTGTTCGGCGATGCCCGGCCGGATCGCCTCGCGCAGGGCGGCGACGCCTTCCTCGGCCGCCGCCATGCTGAGCTTCAGGCAGGCAATCTCCTCGTCGGTCTTGATCCGGCGCGCGTGCAGCATGTCCTGCTGGCAGTCGATCGTCTGACAGCCCTCGGCGTCGAGCGCGAGCGCGAGGCCATGAGTGCAGCGGTCGAGTCCGACCCGGCGGTTGCCGCCGCCGTAGGTCCGGACCAGATCGGCGATCTCCGCGGCAAACGCGACGGCCGTATCGGCATCCCGCCTCAGCACAGAAGACCACACCAGCTTCGAGGTTCGGGCCTCCTGGATCGTTTCCAGCGACATGGATACATGCGCGCTGCCCGGATACTCGAAAAGAATGACCGGCCCGTCGGCTGGAACGAAGAAGTAGCGGGTCGAGTTGCGGAGAAAGTAGCCGAACATGTTACGCGAGCCTGTCGCGTAGCGCTGATTGAAGGGATCGAAGAGCACGCAGGCGGCATAGTCGTGGGTCCGCAGCATGTCGCGAACCCGCTCCAGCCTCTTGCGTCGCAGAGCGACCGGATCGAAGCTCGGCGGCTCGGTATCCGCAAGCCAGCAGCCAGGGCTCTTCGTGGCTCGGATTCTCCCGCCGTCAGCCCGCTGGCCTGCGGCTTTCCCGCCGAGAGCGGCGGGAGCCTCGTCGTTCATTCGTCTGCTCCTGATACCTGCCCGGATCGGCGCGCGGCAAGATCGCGCGACTCCGCACTAAGCTTAACGAGGATGCGACCGGGCCGATGGAATCGCCTTCCCAGGCAATTTCAGGGGAGCGATTCCATCTGTCCCGGATCTGCAATCTAGGCGAGCCAGACGCTCGCCATGTCGTGGTACTGCGTCGGATGCATCTTGTAACCGCGGACGTTGTCGCGGCCGGCCGCCATGATGGCGCGCCAGAGGGGCTGCACCATGACGGCGTCGTCCTGGAGAATCGTCTCCACCTTCTGCATCTTGCGCCGCCGATCGCTCACGTCGAGCGTGGCGCTGGCGTCGTTCAGCGCGGCATCGAATTCAGGATTGTCGTAGTGGGATTCGTTCCACGGCGCGCCGGATCGATAGGCCAGGTTGAGCACCATCACGCCGAGCGGCCGGTGCGTCCAAGGCGTGAAACCGAACGGCGTGTCCAGCCAGACATCCCAGAAGCGGGCAACCGGCAGCACGTTGATCTCTATGTCGATGCCGGCCGGCGCGCATTGCTCCTTCATGACCTGAATCGCGTTCGTTTCCCAAGGCCCGGTGGAGTTGGCGACGTCGATCTTGACCTTGAGCCCGTCGGGGTGCCCGGCCTCGGTCAGGAGGCTGCGCGCTCTTTCGGGATCCCGCTTCAGCGCGGGCAGGGCGAAGTACTCGGGATGAGTCGGCGCCACATGATGATTCTCGCCGGGCGCGCCGCGCCCCCGATAGGCGAGGTCGAGGCACGCCTTATGATCGATGCAGGCGGCCAGAGCCTGGCGTACGCGCTTGTCGTCGAAGGGCTTCTTGTCGACCTGCATGCGCGCCACGCCGGTTTGCGCGGTCACCGTATCGAACACCACGACGCCCTCGATGCTCTCGAGCGTGTCGATGTGTGCGATGTCGGCTTCGTAGGTCAGGTCGACCTGGTTCGACGCCAAGGCCGAGAGCGTCGCGGCCGGGTCCTCGCCGAGGTCGATATACTCGACGGAGTCGAGGTGCGCCGGCGTGCCCCAATAGTCCTCCCGGCGCTTCAGGGTGCATTTCTCCGCGATCGTCAGCCGCTCCAAGGTAAAGGGACCCGTGCCGACCGGGTTCTCGGCGAGATTGCCGCCTTCTTCCGAGAATCGCCGATGGGCGATCGGCGCCGAATAGTGGAAGAGGTTCTCGGGAATGGCGAGCTCCGGGCTGTTGAGGTTGAGCCGGACCGTGTGGTCGTCGATCTTCTCGACCGCCCCCTCGGTCATGCGTTGCTCTTTGACCGGGTTGCCTTGCGCGTCCTTCTTTCCGGTGTCGACCTCGTCCATCATCGAGGAGAACAGGCCGATGTTCGACGAGCCGATCGCCGGATCGAGCCACCGCGTAATGTTGAACGTAACGTCGTCGGCGTTGAAGTCGTCGCCGTTGGACCAGCGAACGCCCTTTCGCAAATGCAGTGTCCAGGTCTTCAGGTCCTCGGACGCTTCCCAGCGCTCCGCCAGATAGGGACGGGTTACATTGTCAGGCCCCGTCCTGGTCAGGAATTCGAGGAAAGCCCGCGCCTGATTGGATTGCGTGACGGAGTTCAAGACCGCCGGGTCCACGATTTCCCTGACCATCATAGAGACCCTGAGGGTTCCACCCCTCTTCGGCGCATCCGCCCGCGCCGCCGGCACCGCCTCTCGACCGTCCAGCCGCCCGGCCATGGCATAGGCCGCGGTCGCGGACACGCCGAGCAGGCAGGCCGTTCTGAGGAGCTCCCGGCGCGGGATCTCGCCTTTCCTCAGGAGCTCGCACAGCTCGGGAACGTAAGGATGCACGCGGCCAGTCGAAGTGTCCCTGTTGTCCTTGCCCATCTCGGCCTCCCTGCCGCTGATCGAGCCATTTTTCGAAAGCTCATTGTTCCGCAGCGGCAGTACTAAAAGTGTTCCGGATTCTCTAGTAAATCGTCCAGATTCGACCGCTCCAGCGGAGGCTTTCGGCCCTCCCTCGCCCTTGAGGCCGGTCGGCCCCTTACGCCTTGGCCGGCCCCCTATGCCTTGGTCGACAGCGGGCCGGCCCCCGCGGGTCCCCGTCTGCGGGCAATCCTCGGTGTCTGGTGAAACAGGCGCCGATAGCGCTTGGTGAAGTGAGAGGGGGACACGAAGCCGCACGCCAGGCCGATCTCCTGGATCGACAGCGAGCTGCTGGTCAGCAACGCGTGCCCGCGCTTGAGGCGCAGCACCATGTAGTACTCGATCGGGCTGAGCCCGGTCTGGCTTTGAAAGAGCCGCTCGAGCCGCCCCAGCGATATGCCGGCGAGCGCGGCCAGCCGGGCGATCTTCAGCGGCTCTTCGATGTTCTCCTCCATCAGAGCGATCGCCCTCAGCACCGTGGGGTGCGTGACACCCGTGCGAACGCGCAGCGCCAGTCGTTGCCTGTCGGCGTCCGCGCGCACCGGGTCGTGAACGAACCACTCCGCCACCTGCATGGCTAAGGCGCGCCCATGGTCCCTTTCGATGATGTCGAGCATCATGTCGAAGGCTCCCGTTCCGCCGGCACAGGTAAAGCGGTTGCGGTCTATGACGTAGAGCCCGTTGCTCAGGCGGATCTCCGGATAGCTCTCGCGAAAGCTCGGATGGCTCTGCCAATGGATCGCGCACTCGTAGCCGTCGAGCAGGCCGGCGTGCGCAAGAATGAAGCTTCCGTCGGCGACGGCTCCGAGCTCGACACCCGAGCGTGCGGCGCTGCGCAGCCAGGCGAGCGTCCTGGCGTCGTCGAACAGATGGGCGGACCCGCCCGTGCAGATGACGATGCGGTCGAAGCGCACATGCTCGACGATCGAGTTCTCCGCGTACATCTTGAGACCCGTCGAAGGCGTCACGAACCCGCCGTCGCGCGTCACCATGGTCCATTGGTAGAGCGGCTGCCTGCTTATCAGATTGGCGGCCCGCAAGGGCTCGAGAACGGCGGAGAACGCCATCATGGCGAAGCCCGGCACAAGGAAGAAACCATAGGTCTTGGTGTTGTCGGGCGGCATCGCGACCTTCGCATGGACCGCCGGCCCCGGGATCGGGTGCGGCGACGCAATGGTATTCGATGCCGTTCGAGGTGGGTACGGTCTCGCAAGCCCCCGCTGGCCGCCGGACGGCTGCGACGCTGTTCGCCCACGAGGGGCAAAGGTCGTCGTGACGGTACGCCGCCGCGCTGAGCTTGACGCGCTTGTCGTGGAAATCGGAAAAGCGGGTGGCGGCGGGCGCGGCGAAGATCGACGCGGTTCTGCATGTTTGCGCAATACGGGCAGCCTGCGCGCTTGACAGCGCCGGCCCGGGGCATATAGTCGCACTAGACCGGTCGGTCTAGTGCGCAATGAGACAAGGAGAAGCGAACATGCGGATTGCAAAGGATCAAGTGGATATCAAGATGAAGATTCCAGGTGCTACTATCCGCCAGCGCACGGATTTTGGTGATGCGAGTGGATTCGGCAAGATCAGCAGCGAGTGCTTCACCCTTGCTGCGGGCGTGGATACCACCCCACTCTTTCAGGGATTGGAAGGAAACCTTTGTCAATGTCCCCATTGGGGCTTCGTACTGCGCGGTCAGCTCACCACGACCGATGCGACCGGCAAGCAGGAGACAGTCAGCGCCGATGATCTGTTCTACTGGCCGCCTGGGCACAACGTGAGGGTCGATGCTGACGCGGAGATCGTCATGTTCAGCCCCCAGCACGAGCACAGCCACGTCATCGACCACATGATTGAAAAGACGAAGGGCTAGACTCGCTCGCTGGCGCCCCGAGAATATATCCCTCCGGGCGCCAGAGCTGCGGATAGTCCGAACCCTGCGGCATGATGCCGATAACGTTGCGATGCCGATAACGTTGCAATGACGCATTCGACCAAGCAACGCCTGATCGACGTGGGCCTCCGCATGCTTCTGGAGCACGGGTACAACGATCTGGGCATCCAAGCCCTGCTAACGGCCACAGGGACTCCCATGGGCTCCTTTTACCATCACTTCAGGGACAAGGAGGATTTTGCGCTGCAGGTCGTCGACGCATACATGGCGCAAGTCCACGCAGGTCTCGATGCTTGCCTCCGAGACAAGGAGCGACCTCCACTCGCGCGGGTGCGGCGTTTTTTCGAGCTGACGCAGCAGAAGTACCGGGAGGAGGGCTACATGGGCTGCCTCTTGGGCGGGCTCGGACAGGAACTGTCGGGCGTCAGCGAGTTGTTCCGGCGCAAGATTGAGGGATGCTTTTCCGCAATCGCTGAACGCATGGCCGCCTGCCTGGACGAGGCTCGGCAGAGAGGTGAGATCCCAACCGAGTGCGATGTGCGGCAGATGGCAGACCTCTTGGTCGACTGCTGGGAGGGTGCGGCTCTGCGCAGCCGTCTACGGCGGAACCCCGCGTCGCTGAACGCGATGCTCGACTTCTACATCCGCTCCGTGGTCACTGGCTAACCGCGTTGGCGGGAGCAGCAAGGCACAATCGTTATCGTAACGGAGCTCGCAACATCGAGCTATTCCTTTGGCGGCTCGACGTCTCTTAAGCCACGATCCACGTCGCCATTGGAAGCCTTCTCCTGCGTCGCGTCAGCCATTGATACAATTCTCAAACGGACTCTAAGGACCGGGACATGACGACTGCGAAGGGCGCATCGCTTCCGATCCATCCGGGCGAGATCCTCAAAGAGGAGTTTCTCGATCCCTACGGCCTCAGCGCCAACCGCCTCGCGCTGTCGATCGGGGTTGCTCCGAACCGGATCACAGGCATCGTCAATGGCGAGCGCAGCATCTCTGGCGAGACCGCGATCCTGTTTGCGCATGCCTTCAAGACGACGCCGGAGTTCTGGATCAACCTCCAGTCCCATTACGACCTGGAGTTGGCCCGTGCGCAGGTGTCCAAGGACCGGGTTCACGGCGCCGAAGCGCTGTCGAAGGAATTGCGCCCGGCGTAGTCCCATGGCCGGCTGGGCCCCGCGCGGCTCGGAGGCGAGGCATTTGGGATAACGGCTGGCGGTGGAGCGCAGGCCGATCCTCTTCGCGCTTCCAGCACGCCTGGCGATTGTCATGCCCGGCGATTTATCCCATGCTTGACGCCAAGCCGGCAGGCTTCGAGAAGGGCCGGCGGCTGGCACCGAGGGCGCAACGGGCGTCGTCGCCCCGCCCCCTTGGCAAGGGAGACTCTTTCGCGATCATGTCGGGTACCTACGACCGGCTCCATGCCCGTTCGCTGTCCGATCCCGAGGGCTTCTGGGGCGAGGCGGCGGCGGCGCTGCATTGGGACAAGAAGTGGGAGCGGGTGCTGGACGACAGCCGGGCGCCCTTCTACCGCTGGTTTACGGGCGGGGAGCTCAACACCTGCTACAACGCGCTCGACCGCCACGCCGACGGCGAGCGCGCCGAGCAGGCCGCGCTGATCTACGATTCTCCGGTCACCAACACCGTCAGGACTTACAGCTACAAGACGCTGCGCAACGAGGTCGCGCGCTTCGCCGGCGCGCTGAAGAAGCAGGGCGTCGCCAAGGGCGACCGCGTCATCCTCTACATGCCGATGGTGCCCGAGGCGGTCATTGCCATGCTGGCCTGCGCGCGGCTCGGCGCGGTCCACTCGGTGGTGTTCGGCGGCTTCGCCGCCAGCGAGCTGGCGACCCGCATCGACGACGCCAAGCCCAAGCTGATCGTCTCGGCCTCCTGCGGCGTCGAGGCGCAGCGCGTCATCCCCTACAAGCCGCTGCTGGACAAGGCGATCGAGCTCGCCAGCCACAAGGTCGATACGACGATTATCCTCGCCCGCCCGCAGGCCAAGTCGGAGATGAAGCCGGGTCGCGACCTCGACTGGGCCGACCTGATGAAGGCGGCGGCGCCCGAGCCCTGCGTTCCGGTCGCCGCGACCGATCCGCTCTACATCCTCTACACC
>JBOHKJ010000371.1:0-14499 GCA_050728975.1 Kiloniellales bacterium
ACTACGCTCAGGCCGAAGAGGCGCTGCGCGAGCTGGATCTGCTGAAATAGCGACGGCCCGGCGGCTGGCGCTGGCGCAAAGCCTTGCGCCAGCGCTAGCAGCGCCGGACCGATTTCCAGTGCGGAGGGGAGCGTCGAACGGCGTTCCCCTCCGGTCATCCGTCGGAGGAGGCGTGCGGATTATGGACGACAGCCGTCCGCCGCAGTCGACATTCACGCCGCTGGTCGAGAAGGTGCGCGACGAGCTCGAGCGCCTGATCATGACCGGCGAGCTCAAGGGCGGCGATCGCATCAACGAGAATTTGCTGGCGGATCGCTTCGGCGTCAGCCGGGGACCGATCCGCGAAGCCTGCCGTGCGCTCACCCAGGAAGGCTTGCTGACGGCGATTCCCAATCGCGGCGCCTTCGTGCGCGAGATTGCGCTGCGCGACGCGCTCGAGGTCTACGACATTCGCGCGGCGCTCGACGACCTCATGGGGCGCACGCTGGCTGAGCGGATTGCCGAGGCCGACCTTGCCAGCCTCGACGAGCTGGTGGGCCAGATGGACACCGCCGCATCCGCCGACGATGTCGACCGCTACTATCCGGCCAATCTCTCCTTCCATGACAGCCTGCTGCGATTCACCGGCAACGAGCGGCTGCGCCGCCTCTACGGCACCTTGATCAAGGAGCTGCACCTCTTCCGCCGGCGCGGGCTGCTGGAAGAGGGCAGCATGCGGATCTCGAACGAGGAGCATCGCCGGATCGTGAGCGCGCTGAAGGCGCGCGATTCGATACGCGCCGGCGCCGCCATGCGGGGCCACGTGCTGGCCGCCAAGCAGCGCCTGATCGCGGCGGTCGAAGCGCTGCGGCCGCGCGACGACAAGCCGGACGTGGGTCACGGACGGCGCGCCCGGCGGCGAGCGGTCGGCGTGCGCTGACTGGCGTGCAGGCCCGGGCCGGCCACCGTTTCGACTGTCTACAATTCGGCCGCCTGGGCTTTGGAGTCTCCGGCAGCCGAGGCCATGGGATACCTGGATAGCCCGCACCTAACGTGAGGTATGCAGCATCGCAGATAATTGCCGAGCCCGAGCCAAAAGCTCTGGATTGTCGACAGATTGACGGGTTAGTCTGAAACTCGCGGCGAACAGCAAGAACAAGCGCCGCTGCCTTTTGTGGCGACCAGGGGGAGGAATACGATGACCTTGCCGGGCGCAGCGGCTTCACGCCGCCATCGAGCTGTATCGCGGGTCGCAGGACGGTCCGCTGCGCCGTCTCGGGGGATCGTCCTATGAGCGGCGAGGGTCCAGGCAAGGGTACCGCCAGCGGTTTCGGCGCGCTGCTGCATCGCACCGATCTGGGCCTGGCAGCTTTCATCCTCGCCTTCTGCGCTTTCCTCTTCTACGTGACGACGACCTTCGAAGAGGTCTCCAACCTTTTCGCCCAGGACATTCCGCCGGAGTTCTTCCCGCGCCTGGTCCTCTATTTCATCGTCGCGCTGACCGTTTGGCTGCCGTTCGAGCACATCTCGCACAAGAAGCGTGGCGAGGACATCGATTCGGAGCGTGCCAAGAAGGTCCGGCCGATGCCCTACTACACGGGGCTCCTGCTGATCGGAATCGTCTTCTTTATGCCTTGGCTCGGGACGACGCTCTGCATGGTCGCAACCTGCGTGCTGCTGCCGATCTTGTGGGGCGAGCGGCGCTGGAAAGTGATCCTGCCCTTCGCCATCCTTTTTCCGGCCGTGGTGACCTTCGTCTTCAACCGATTGCTCTTGGTCTATTTCCAACCGGGTCCGCTGGACCTCGTGCGCTACTAGGGAGACAGCGATGGAACCGGTGATCGAAGGCCTCACGCTGATCCTCGAGCCTTACAATATCATGGTGATCTGCGCCGGCGTCGCGATCGGTGTCGTGGTCGGCGCGCTGCCGGGCTTGAGCTCGCCGATGGCGGTAGCGCTGCTGCTACCCTTCACCATCTCGATGCCGCCGATTTCGGCGATCGCCATGATGGCTGCGCTCTATTGCGCCGGCACTTACGGCGGCTCCATCACGGCGATCCTGATCAACGCGCCGGGCGCACCGCCCGCGGTGGCGACCGTCCTCGACGGCTATCCCATGGCCAAGCGCGGCGAGGCCGGGCGGGCGCTCGGGCTTGCCACTTTCGCCAGCGTTTTCGGCGGCATCTTCAGCCTCTTCGTCTTCCTGTTCGCCACTCCGTTGTTGGCCGAGGTCGCGCTCAGCTTCCGGCCGCCGGAGTATTTCGCGCTCGCGATCTTTGCGCTTTCGATGCTGGCCTCGATCAGCGGCAAGTCATCGCTCCGGAATCTCATATCCGGTGGTTTCGGCGTGCTGCTGGGCACGGTCGGCATCCATCTCACGACCGGCGTCGAGCGCTTCACCTTCGGCCTTTACGGCTTGACCGAGGGCATCAACTTCGTTCCGGTGTTGATCGGGCTCTTTGCCTTCGCCGAGCTCCTGAACCAGTCGCAGACGCTGGACGTCCACTACGAGCGCATTCGCGCCGGCGTGATGAAGCTGCCGTCGCGCGCTGACATGAAGCGCGTCTTCGGCACGATGGTGCGCTCGAGCGGCATCGGAACCTTCATCGGCATCCTGCCGGCCGAAGGCTCCACGGTGGCTGCGATCG
The DNA here is from genome assembly GCA_050728975.1 of Kiloniellales bacterium. Classification (GTDB taxonomy): domain Bacteria; phylum Pseudomonadota; class Alphaproteobacteria; order Kiloniellales; family JBOHKJ01; genus JBOHKJ01. Next base: position 2,628 of record JBOHKJ010000371.1, read on the forward strand.
TCGGCTACAACGAGGCCAAGCGCTGGTCCAAGAACAAGCACGAGTTCGGCACCGGCTGCCCGGAAGGCATCGTCGGCCCGGAGGCGGCCAACAACGCTGCCACCGGCGGCGCCATGGTGCCGACGCTGGCGCTCGGAATTCCCGGCAGCGGGACCACCGCCCTGATCCTTGCCGGCCTCATCATACACGGGCTGCGGCCCGGTCCCTACCTGATCCGCGAGACGCCGGAGATCATCTACGCGATCTTCGGCGCGATGTTTATCGCCAACCTGGTTTTCCTCGGGCTCGGCCTGATCGGCGCCAAGGTCTTCTCGCAGATTACGCTGATCCCGCGCACGCTGCTCTGGCCCGCGGTCTTCACCTTCTCGATGATCGGTGCCTACGCCTCCGCTTCGTCGATTTTCGACGTCTGGGTGATGGTCCTCTCGGGTGTGGTCGGCTTCTTCATGCTGCGCCACGGCTTCGGGGCGGCGCCGCTGGTGATGGGCCTCATCCTCGGGCCTCTGGTCGAGGTTTCCTTCTCGCAATCGATGATCATCTACGACAACAATTTCCTCGCCTTCTTCGAAAGCCCGGTCGTGGTGCTGTTCTTCGTGTTTACCGCTATGGGCCTCGGCTGGCCGGCCATATCGGCGCTGAGGTCGCGCGCCTCGGCGAGGGCAAGCCAAAGCGCAGAGAGGGCATGACCGCGCGGCCGCCGCATCCCGTCGCCATCGTCACCGGGGCGGCGCGCAATATCGGCCGCGCCATCGCGCTGAAGCTGGCGGGCGAGGGCGCCGCGATCCTGGTATCGGCGCAGAAGGACCTGGCCGGGGCCGAGGAAACGGCGTCTCTGGTCGAGAAGGCCGGCGGCCGGGCGGCGGTCGAGTTGGCCGATGTGACCGACGAGGGTGCGGTCGCGCGGCTGGTCTCGGCGGCGGCCGAGCGTCTGGGGCCGCCGGGCATCCTGGTCAACAACGCCGCGCTGCGCAGCCGCCAGCCCTTCCTCGAAACGTCGCTCGCCGACTGGCGCAAGGTAATCTCGATCAATCTGGAGGCCGCCTTTCTCTGCGCCCGCGGCTGTCTTCCCTACATGATCGAGGCAGGCTGGGGGCGGATCGTCAGCATTGGCGGCCGGTCGGGCCACAGCGGCGCCTCCGAGCGCGCCCATGTCGTCACCTCCAAGTCGGCGCTGGTCGGCCTTACCAAGGCGATCGCGGTCGAGTTCGGCGCCAAGGGCGTTACCGCCAACCTCGTGGTGCCGGGCGACATCGATACGGTGCGCGGTGCTTCGGCCGGCCCGCTGGCGGCCCACGCCAGCCACGGCAATCTGGTCGGGCGCCTCGGCAAGCCGGAGGAGATCGCCGGCCTCGTCGCCTATCTCTGCCGTGACGAAGCGGCCTATGTCACCGGGCAAACGCTGCATTGCAATGGAGGCGGCTACCTGCCGTGAGCGACGCATGACCGCGCAGGCAAAGCTCCGAGAGGGCACGCCGGTGATTGCCGAGGTCTTTGCAGACTGGGCGGCGCAGTTGAAGGCGTCCGACGTACCGATGCCGCTCAAGGCGCTGTTCGAGACCCTCGTGATCGACATGACGGGCCTTTGCGTAGCGGCCCGCAAGCGCGACTACATCGCGGCCATAATCGCGACCTGCGATTCTACCGGAGCTTGCACGGCGATCGGTCACAGCCGCCGCTTCGATTGCTACGAGGCCGCGCTGATCAATGGCACGGCGATGCACGGCGAAGACTTCGACGACACCTTCGAAGGCACGCCGGTCCACGTCGGCGCGGTGCTGATTCCGGCGCTGCTGGCGCTCGGCGAGGCGCGCAAGGTCGCCGGTCCCGATCTCCTGCGCGGTCTTGCGGCCGGCGCGGAGCTTACCTGCCGCCTGGCACTGGTGGCCCCGACCGCGATCCATCGCGCCGGCTTCCATCCGACCGCCGTGGTGGGCGCCCTGGGCGCGGCAGCGGCCGTCGGCACCGCGCTGAGGCTCGATCCGCCGCGCTTGGCTGCGGCACTCGGCATCGCCGGCAGCTTCGCCTCCGGCATCATCGAATATCTGGCGGAAGGCACTTGGCCCAAGCGTGCCCACGCCGGCTGGGCGGCGCAATCGGGTCTGCGCGCGGCGCGTCTCGCCGAAGGCGGCTTCACCGGCCCGCGCACGGTCTTCGAAGGCGAGCACGGCTTCTTCAAAGGCTTTACCGACGCCGCCATTCCGCGCCGCTACGAAGAGCTGACCGACCGTTTGGGCAGCCACTGGCACGGACTCTCGCTCGCCTTCAAGCCCTACGCTTGCGGCACCATGTGCCAGCCCTTCATCGACTGCGCGCTGCGGCTGCGCCGCCAGGGCGTGACCGACGACAAGATCGCATCGATCCGCTGCACGGTGGGCGAGGGGACGGTGCATCGCTTGTGGGAGCCACGCGCCGAGAAGATCGCGCCGTCCAGCGCCTTCTCCGCCAAGTTCAGCGTGCCCTATGGAATAGCCATCGCCTTCCTCGACGGTGCGGCGGGGCTCAATCAGTTCGAGGGCGGGCGTTTTACCGATCCGGCTCTGCGCGCGCTAGCGGCGAAGATAACCTACGAGGTCGATCCTAACGACGAGTATCCGCGCAACTACAGCGGCTATCTCGAGGTGACGCTCGCCGACGGCAGCGTCCTGGAAGCGCGCCAGCCCCACCTGCGCGGCGGGCGGCGCGAGCCGTTGGATCGCGCGGAGATTCTGGAAAAGCTCGCCGGCAATCTCAGCTATGGCGGCTGGCCGGCGGCCATGACCGACGAGGTGGCAGCCTTCGGAGTCGGCCTGTTCGCCGTCGCCGCGACCGATCTGTCGCGCTTCGGCAAGTGAGGTCTCGCTTGCGCAACGGCGATGAAGCAACCACGGCAGGGGGAACCGGCCATCGGCCGGCCTCCCGGGCGCTCGCCCGCTTCCGGGTGCTGGATCTCACTCGGGTGCGCTCGGGGCCGACAGCAGTGCGCCAGCTCGCCGACTGGGGTGCCGACGTCATCAAGGTCGAGGCGCCGGAATCTCTCGAGCCCGACGGCGCGCTGGGTGCGGCGCGCGGCACACCGGACTTCCAAAACCTGCAGCGCAACAAGCGCAGCCTGTCCCTCAACCTCAAGGAGCCGGACGGGCGCGCGATTTTCTTGAAACTGGTCGAGCGCGCCGACGTGGTAGTCGAGAACTTCCGGCCCGACGTCAAGGAGCGCCTCGGCATCGATTACCCGACACTGAAGGCAGTCAATCCAAGGATTGTGCTGGCGTCGATCTCCGGATTCGGCCAGAGCGGTCCCGACTCCGCGCGGCCCGGCTTCGACCAGATCGCCCAGGGCATGGGCGGTCTCATGTCGATCACCGGCGAGCCGGGAAGGGGACCGATGCGGGTCGGCATCCCGATCGCCGATCTCTGTGCCGGTCTGTTCTGCGCCATGGGAATTCTGACCGCGCTGTTGGAGCGCGAGGCTTCGGGCGAGGGCCAGTGGCTCCACACCTCGCTGCTGCAGGCTCAGGTCTTCATGCTGGATTTCCAGGCCGCACGCTGGCTGATGAAGGGCGAGGTGCCGAAGCAGGCGGGCAACGATCATCCGACCTCGATCCCGACCGGCGTCTTCCCGACCAGCGACGGCCACATCAACATCGCGGTCGCCGGCGAGGCGATCTGGAAGCGCTTTACCAGGGCGATGGACGCCCCAGAGTGGCTGACCGACCCGGACTTCGAGGTCAATGCCAAGCGCAGTAGAAACCGCGCGCGCATGAACGCGCTGATCGCCGAGCGCACCGTCAGGCGCTCCAGCACCGATTGGATCGCGCACCTGACTGCGGCAGGCGTTCCTTGCGGCGAGATAAACACCATCGACAAGGTCTTCGCCGATCCCCAGGTACAACACCTGGGAATCGCCACCGAGGGCGACTCGGTGCCGTTCGGTCCGACGCGCTTCGTCGGCCAGCCGACAGTGTTGGAGCGCACCCCCAGCCGTATCGTCCGCCGGCCACCGCTCTGCGGCGAGCAGACGGATGAAATCCTGAGCGATCTCGGCTATGACGAGGCCGCGATCGCCGATCTGCGACGGCGCCAGATCGTCTGAACCGTCGAGCCAAGCCGTCAATCGTTCCGCCGGAGAGCGCCCATGGCCACCGCCACTGCAGCCGCGACCCCAACCGCCGCCACCGAGAAGATTCTCTTCCGCAAGGAGGGCGCCATCGGTCACGTGGTGTTCAACAACCCTGAAAAGTACAACGCGGTCTCGCTTGAGATGTGGGGCGCCGTCGAAGACGTGCTGGCCGACTTCGCCAAGGACAATTCGGTCCGCGTCGCGGTCTTGAGCGGGGCGGGCGGCAAGTCCTTCGTCTCCGGCGCCGACATCTCGAAGTTCGAGAAGGAGCGCGGCTCGGCCGATGCGGTGCGGCACTACAACGCCCGCATCAAGGACGTGTACGAGAAGGTCGTCGCCTTCCCCAAGCCGACCATCGCCATGATCGACGGCTTCTGCCTCGGCGGCGGTCTTGCCTTCGCGGTCTCCTGCGACCTGCGCTTTTGCTCCTCCAAGTCCAAGTTCGGCCTGCCGGCGGCACGCCTCGGGCTCGGCTATCCTTTCGAGGGCCTGAAGCGCCTGGTCGACACCGTGGGCATCGGTGCCGCGCGCGACATCGTCTTCTCGGCGCGCCGGCTCGACGCCGCGGAGGCCTATAACATCGGCCTGGTGCAGAAGGTGCTGGAAGCCTCGGAGCTGGAGGCCTTCGTCACCAACTATGCCACCACCGTGGCCAAGAACGCACCGCTTACCGTGGCCTCCTTGAAGTTCATCACCGGCGAGATTCTGAAGGACCCGGGCGAGCGCGACATGAAGAAATGCCACGACATGGTCGCGGCCTGCTTCGCAAGCGAGGACTACATCGAGGGCCGGACCGCGTTCAACGAAAAGCGCGAACCCCGGTTCAAGGGGCGCTGAGCCCGGCGGGAGGCACTTGCCGCGATCGTCGTCGGCGACTACAAGCAGGTGCGGTCGTAAGCCTGGAGAGGGGGGATCTGGGATGGTCGGGGGAGTGCGCGCGCTCTTTTGGGGTCTTGTCTTCGTCGTCGCGGTCGGGCTCGCCGGTTGTGCGCAGCGAACGCAGGTGAGACCGCCCGCCGGCACGACGACGACGGTCGTTCTCATTCGCCATGCCGACCGCTTTCCTGGCTTCCCGGAGCTCTCGGACGCCGGCCGCGACCGGGCGGCGGCGCTGCCGGATGCGCTGGCAGGTGTCGAGATTCAGGCGATCTACAGCCCCGATCTCGAGCGCAATCTCGCAACGGTGGAGCCCTTGGCCCAGGAACGAGGCATCCAGGTAACGGTGGTCGAGGTGTCCGGCGTGGCCGCGCGGCTGGTCGGCGAGAATCCGGGCAAGGCGGTTCTGTGGGTCGGCAATACCGACAATCTGGAAAACATCTTCCGCGAGCTCGGGGGCGAAGGCCCACCACCCAACAACTACGGCGACCTCTACATCCTGAAGGTCCCAGGCGACGGCCCGACAGACGTCACTAGAAGCCGTTTCGGCGCCGTGCTGCTAAGCCCAGGGACGAGCCAGACGAGCCAGTAAGGCCGTTATCCTGACAGTTTCCGCTCGGTGTCGGCGAGCGCCGCCAGCAGCGAGCAGATCAAGGCGACCACGGCGAAGAGGCCGAGAACGGCACCCCCCGCGTGGCCGTATTCCCACTGCAGCCGCAGCTCTTCCCAATTGGCGGGAACGCGCGTCCAGTTCTCGGTCGCTCGATTGGCCGGATAAGTCCAGATCCAAAAGACGAGATGGCTGGCGAGTGCGCAGAGGAATGCGCCGAGCGCCCAAAGGAACGGTCCCTGCCGCTTGCGGAGCACCACCGTCAGCGCCAGCGATGAGACGAGTCCGCCGATCACGACGATCCCGAGCAGCGCCCAGCCGCGATAGATCTGCTGCACCACGAAATAGTCCGCTTGGCCGAGCGTCATCTTGTTCATCAGTTCCAGCAGGTGTGCTGCCGCTGGCGCGAAGGTCAGCACGGCGAACAGCAGGGCGAGGAAATAGGCGATCTTTTGCGTCATCGACGCATTCTCCTTGTCGGCGAGAGCGGTCGCAGCGCCCCAAGTCGCTCGCGAGCGCCGGGTCGCGAGGGCGGCGAAGAGTTGCCGCACCGCTTGGCGTTACCACGTGACATAACAGGGGTCGCAGCGCCGGTGAAGGCGCCGAGGAGGAGAGCCGGGCAATGGAACAGCGACTGAGCGTGGTGACACTGGGCGTGGCGGACCTCGAGCGATCGTGCCGCTTCTACGAAGAGGGGCTGGGCTGGCGGCGCGGGAACAGCAGCAAGGAGGTCGTCTTCTTCCAGCAGCTCGGCGGATTCATCCTGGCCCTCTTTCCGCGCGGGGAGCTGGCCGTGGACGCCAAGCTGGCGGATGAGGGACGCGGCTTCGGTGGCGTGACGCTCGCTTACTGCACGCGCAGGCGCGAGGAGGTCGATTCGCTCCTCGCCGAAGCGCAGGCAGCGGGCGCGAGGATTCTCAAGCCGGCGCAGGACGTGTTCTGGGGCGGCTATTCTGGCTACTTCGCAGATCCCGACGGCCATCCCTGGGAGATCGCCTGGAATCCCGACTGGACGATCACCGACGGCGGCGAGACCAGGCTGCGCTGAGCCTCTGCGATCAGGCGATCGCTTCGCTTCCCTTGATCTGGCTGCGGTGCATGATGCGCCGCGCGCTGTCGTCGAAGGGGTCGCGGCGGTGCAGCACCCAGAGGTTTTGCCACATCAGGACGTCGCCCACCTTCCACTTGTGGCGATAGACGTAGGCGGGGTTGTCGATGTGCTCCCAGAGCGCATCGAGCAGCGCTTCGCTTTCTTCCACCGGCAGGCCGAGGACGTAGGCGTGCGGACGGCGGCCGAGGAACAGCGCCTTGCGGCCGCTCGTCGGATGGGTCACCGCGAGCGGATGGCGCGCGCCCGGCGTCTCGCGAACGTCGCCGGTCTCGCTGTAGCCTCGGCGCAGCTGTCCGGTGCTGTTGTGGGCGGCGTCGTGGATCGCCTGCTTGCCGTCGATCGCCTGCTTCAGATCGGTCGGCAGCGCTTCGTAGGCGGCGATCATGTTGGCGAAATAGGTGTCGCCGCCACTCGGCGGCACTTCGAGCGCGTGCAGGATGGAGGCCTTGGGCGGGCGCTCCAGATAGGTCATGTCGGCGTGCCAAACCGCCTCGCCGGCACCTAGGCCGCCGATCGGCTGGCCGTTCACCTTGACGTTGGAGATGACATTCAGCTCCGGGTGCTCCGGGAGGAAGGCGGCGCCGTAAGGATTGGGTCCGGGCGGATCGAGCTCGCCGAAGCGGCGCGTCAAGGCGATCAGCTCGGGGTCGCTGAGGCTCTGGTTGCGGAACAGGAGAACCAGATGCCGGTCCCAGGCCGCGTCGATCGCCTTCACGCTTGGCGCGTCGAGCGGTTGCGAGAGATCGACCCCACGGACTTCCGCAGCCAGCGCGCCGCCGCTCGGCGCCACCTCGATCGCCATGATCCTTTCCTCCTCTTCCTCAAGCGCTTTGCGCGACGCGATTGGGCGCGAAGCGCTCCTGCTGTGTCCGGGCGGCCGCCAGCTTCTTCTCGTCGATCTCAGGTCGGTAGCCCTGCGGCAGAATCAAGGTGCCGTTCTCGAACGGCAACGGCTCGGCGAACAGCCGGCCCTTGGGCTTCAGGTAGCCGTTGAACTCGCCGGCGTTCTCGACCAGGCCGTGCGCCACGCAGGCTTCCATCCAGCAGGAGACCTCGCATCCGAGGCCATCGCCCAGGACCGGTGACAAGCCGACCGCGCGCACCTTTTTTAATGCGCTCGCCAAGCGCTCCGGTCCGCCGAAGCGTTTCAGCTTCAATTTGCAGAAGCCGACGTTGGGGATGGTGGCCGCGCGCTCGATGTCCGGCAGGTCGCAGATCGGCTCGTCGAGCATCAAGGGAACCGTCGAGACCGCGGCGACCGCCGCATTGGCTTCCCAATCGTCGGCCGCGCAGGGCTGCTCGAACAGCTCGATGCCAGCGGGATCGAGCGCCTGTGCGAAACGGCTGCCGTCGTCGCGGCTGTAGGCACGGTTGGCGTCGATGCGGAAACTCGCGCGGCCCTCGGTCGCCTTCTGGATCGCGGCGACGCGTGCCAGGTCCGCGTCGACGTCCTTCCCGACCTTGATCTTGAAGGTGCGGAAGCCCTGGCCAAGCCGGCGCTCGACCTCGACCGGAACCTCCTGGGGCGCGGTGGCGTTGAAGGCTGTCAGCAGCGCCAGGCGCGTTTCCTGCTTGGCCTCGAGCAGCGGGCTTCCTTCCAGCATCTCGACCGCGGCCATGAAGGCGCTGGCGGCGACTTTGCTGTCTTCGAGGTGCGCCGCGATCTCCCGCTTGGCGGCCGCGGTCTTCTGCCCGACCAGGCGTGGCGCCAGCGCGCGGGCGAGGGCGTCGCCGCCCTCGCGGGTCTCGCTGCTCGAGCCCGGCGAGATGTGGGCCTCGCCCCAGCCGCGTCGCCCGTCGCCGTCGCGCAGCTCGACCAGCAGCGGCTCGAAGGTTTCGAAGGTTCGATAGGAAAGGCTGTAGGGCGTGACCAGCGGCAGATCGAGCCAATGCAGCGTGATCTCGGCGATCTTCAAGGCACGGGTCCTCGCTCGTGGCCGCTGACAGCCTTCCGAATTGTAGGCAATTCGATAAGTGCCGGCAATCGCCGGATATCGCCAAGCGCGCTAGCTTCCTGGATAAAACCGCCGCGCGAAGGGCCTTGCCTCGTCCGCAAGCGGCACTATACGGTGAAACTGTCGACAGATCGCTTCCCGCCCAAGGCCTTCCCCGGCTCATGACGTTGCTTGCCTCGCTCGACGCCCCGACTCTCGCCCTGGTCGCCGTCATCGCCTTCGGCACGGCTCTGTTCCACGCCGTCGGCGGCTTCGCCGGGGGCCTTCTCCTAGCGGTCTGTCTCGCCCCCGTGCTGGGCGTCAAGGAAACCATCCCGGTGGCCGCAGTCGCTATGGTGGTCTCCAATTCGACCCGTGTCTGGGCCTTTCGGCGCTGGATCCGCTGGCCCGTTGTGGTTGCCATCTTCTCCTTCGCGCTGCCCGGAATCGTCCTCGGCTCGATCCTCTACATCAACTTGCCGGTCCATTGGGTAGCGCTGGTGCTGGGCCTCTTTCTAATCGTCACTCTCGGCTTGCGCCGCGTTGCCGCGAAGCGACGCATCTCGGTCGGTCTCAACGGTCTGCGCGCCGTTGCCGTCCCCTATGGCCTGCTGTCGGGCACCGTGATGGGCGCGGGAATGATGCTGGGGCCGTTCCTGCTCGGCGCCGGCATCTCCGGCGAGACCCTGATCGGCACGGTCGCGGTTCTGGGCCTCGGCCTCAACGTCACCAAGTCGCTGGTCTTCGGCTTCTCGCCGCTGTTGAACGGCGAACTGATCGTGACCGGTATCCTCATCGGCCTGTTCACCGTCCCCGGCACCTACTGCGGGCGCTGGCTGGTCACCCGCTCGCCGCTGCAGCTTCACACCGCCTTGATGGAGGTCTTGATCCTGGGCGGTGCCTGCTACTTTCTCTGGCGGGCTTGGCGAGGGTTCGCGTAGGGTCGTGGAGCGGTCAGGATTGCCTATAATGTAGGCAAGGACGTGCTTTTCCCCAGGATTGGCTAATTTTGCGCCAGCTGTTCGTTGCCTCGGCTCCAGAAATCGGCCATAAGCGATTCACGCGCGCCGTGGACAGGGGCGGCGTGCCTGCCGAGCCGCAACGCGCCGAGAAGAAGCGCCAAGCCGGTCAAGACAGGGGGAATCGTCATGCTGGGATTCGCTTCGCCATGCCCGCGCCCGTTGCGGTTGGCGCGCTCGCTCTCCGCGCTTGTCGCCTTCGTGCTGCTGCCGTTCCCTGCCCTGGCACAGGAAGGGCTCGATAGCGGCGACACCGCTTGGGTCATCGCCGCGACGGCGCTGGTTCTCTTCATGACATTGCCCGGTCTCGCGCTGTTCTACGGCGGGCTGGTGCGTGGCCGGAACGTGCTCTCGGTCCTGATGCAGTGCTTCTCGGTGGCCTGTCTCTGCTCGCTTCTCTGGATCGTGGTCGGCTACAGCCTCGCCTTCGACGGCGCGACGGCACTGGTCGGCGGGCTATCGAAATTCTTCCTCGCCGGGCTCGGCACCGAGACGCTGGCCGGCACGCTGCCGGAAGTGGTCTTCGCGATGTTCCAGCTCACCTTCGCGGTCATCACTCCGGCGCTGATCGTCGGCGCCTTCGTCGAGCGGATTCGTTTCTCCTCGCTGCTGTTCTATTGCGGCGCCTGGATGCTGGTCGTCTACGCACCGGCGGTCCATTGGATCTGGGGTGGCGGCCTGCTGGCCGAGGGCGGCTGGCTCGGCTCCATCGTCGGGGTCGGGGTCAAGGACTTCGCCGGCGGGCTGGTGGTCCATGCGACGGCCGGGGCGGGGGCCCTGGTCGGCGCGGTGCTGCTGGGCGGGCGACGCGGGTTTCCGAGCCAGGTCCTGCCGCCCCACCATCCCGGCATGACTATGATGGGTGCCGCCATGCTGTGGGTCGGCTGGTTCGGCTTCAACGGCGGCAGCGCGCTCGCCGCTAACGGCGCCGCCGGCATGGCGATTGCCGTCACCCATCTCTCGGCTGCGGCCGCTTCGCTCACCTGGATGACCATCGAGTGGGTGCGGTTCGGCAGGCCGACCCTGATCGGCATTGCCACCGGCATGGTGGCGGGCCTAGCCACCGTGACCCCTGCCTCGGGCTTTGTCGGCCCGTTCGGCGGTCTGGTCTGCGGTATTGCGGGCGGCGGGGTCTGCTTCTACGCCGTCGGCCTGGTAAAGCATCGGCTGCAGATCGACGATGCGCTCGACGTCTTTGCGGTCCACGGGGTCGGCGGCACGCTGGGCGCGCTGCTGGTCTCGATCCTGGCGCTCGAGGGCTTTGGCGGCCTCGGTTTAGGCGTGGGCGTGTCGGTGGGCCAGCAGCTCGCCGCGCAGCTGATCGGTGCGGTCGTGACTCTCGGCTGGTCGGCGCTTGCCACCTGGATCCTGTTCAAGCTTGCGGGGGCACTGTTCGGCTTGCGCGTCGGCCCCAACGAAGAACTCGAAGGCCTCGACATCACCAGCCACGGCGAGCGGGCCTACGACCTCGATTGAGCCTCGCCTCGGCTCAGCGCTGGGGCTCAGCGCTGGAACTTGGTCGCCAGGATGACGGAGGAGGCGGTGCGCTCCACGCCCTCGGCCTCGCCGATGGTGTCGACCGCCGCATCCAGTGCCTGAATCGAAGCGGCGGACACCACGGCGGCGAGGTCGTACTCGCCGCTGATCGAATGCAGCTCCGTCACTTCGCGCAGGCTCCGCAAGGCGGCGGTCGCCGCAGCGTTGGCGCGGCTGGCCACCTTGATCAGCACCAGCGCGCGGATCCGACCTCTTTCGTGATCCTCGGAAAGCCGCAGGGTGTAGCCGGCGATGACGCCCTGGCGCTCCAGCCGCTCGATCCGGGCGGCTATCGTCGTGCGTGCCACTTCGAGGCGCCGCGCCAGCTCGGAGACCGCCATGCGGGCGTCCTCGCGCAGCAGTGCGATCAGAGCCTCGTCCAGAGCGTCGACCGTCATTATGCTTCGACTCTATGGCAATATGCCCACATACTCTCGTCATATAGCCTTATTCGCAACTAGATTTCGTCACCCTCGGGGCCGATATTAGAAGGCGCGCGCCGCCCGGCGGGCCCGTTGACGCGCCCTTTACCCTGTTCGGCGATACTGTCTGCCAGGCCTGGGCCCCGGTCGCGGGCATGAAAGGACAAGCCTCATGAAAGACGTTGTGGTCGTCGGCGCCGGCAAGATCGGCGCAACGGTCGCGGCCTTCCTGGGCGACAGCGGCCGCTACGCAGTGACGCTGGTCGAT
>JBOHKJ010000372.1:0-2437 GCA_050728975.1 Kiloniellales bacterium
GGATTGTAAGGCGTCAGGCGGTAGCTGCCGTCAGGTGCCTCGGTCAGATAGACGGTATCGCCCTTCTTCACCCCGAGGCGGGCCATGGCCTCCTTGGTCAGGATAAAGCCCGCCGAGGCCCCGACCGTCGTTACCTTGAACGAGAGCATCGCAGCGCCTTTCGATCTATATAATGTTCATTATATAGATCGGATAAGACCATAGCAAGACCTAGCTTACGGTCGCCCCTCCCTCCCGCGACCGCCTGTACTCCGGTCCTGTACTCCGGTCTGGGCGCGGCAAAGGATGAGGGGTGAGTGCCGTGGCATTGCCTGTCGGTGCTGACGGCTTGGAGGCTTGTCACGGGTCGGATGACGTGGTGCGCGCCGTCGGACGAGTCAGTCCTATCCGGTCGCCTGCGCGATCGCAACAGGTCACAGAAAAAACAAAAAGTGGGGTCAGTCGGATGACATCGGGACTCGCATCCCGATCGTACGCACTATAATGACGGCGCGAGCAGAGGCAGGGACAGCATGACAGAGCCATTCCCGCCGGCGCGGTCCGGCGGTCCGGGCGTCGCGGCCCATCGGGCGACCGCGGCGTGACGCGGACCGCCGTAGCGGACGACTGCGGCATAAATCGGACCCGTGGCGACTGACGGGAGACGATTGCGCTTGCCCACGCCAATCTCGAAACCAGCGGAGCGTTTTATGAATTTTCCCCGTGGCTGCACGGGCTTGCGGCCGCTGTCGGCCGCCGCCCTGATCGCCGGGCTTTGCCTCGCCTCGATTTCGGCCGAGGCGGCCAACCCGGTGTCCCCGGACCCGGCAGCCGCGGATACCGGAGGCGTCGATGTGGGAATCGACGATACCGGGGCGAGCGCCGTCGAGATGGGCGCCGCGCTCGCGAAGCCGGCCAAGCCCAACATCGTCCTGATCATGACCGACGACGAGGACGTGGCCAGCCATGCCTTCATGCCCAAGACGAAGGCGCTGCTCGCGGAGCGGGGCACGACCTTCGAGAGCTTCTTCGCGACCTATCCGCTCTGCTGCCCGGCCCGGGCCTCGATCTTGCGCGGCCAGTACGCGCACAACACGCAGATCGTCGGCAACGAGCAGCCCTACGGCGGCTACGAGAAGCTCCATGCGCTGGGCCTCGAGAAATCGACGCTGGCGACCTGGCTGCAGGAGGCCGGCTACCACACCGCCATGGTGGGCAAGTACATCAATCGCTACGTGCCCGATCTCCACGGCGTCCCGCCGGGCTGGCAGGACTGGTACGTCGGCGGCAACTCCCATGTCAGCTACAACTACGCGCTGAACGAGAACGGCCGGATCGTCCGCTACGGCGACAGTCCCGAGGATTACCTGAACGACGTGCTGACCGGGAAGGCGGTCACCGTGATCCGCCAGGCCGCCGCGGCCGGGCAGCCCTTGTTCCTCTACGTTCTGCCCTATACCCCGCACAGTCCTTCGGCGGCAGCGCCTCGTCACGAGGGCCTGTTCGACCGGGCCGTCATGCCGCGCTCGCCCGCCTTCGACGAGGCCGACGTCAGCGACAAGCCGGCCTTCATCCGCAACCTGCCGCCGCTCGATGCGGAGCGGATCGCCCTGCTGGAGAGCGAGTACCGCAGGCGCCTCGCATCGCTGCAGGCGATCGACGACATGGTGGAAAGCTTGGTGGCGGCCCTGGAGGAGACCGGCCAGCTCGACAACAGCTATATCGTCTACTCCTCGGACAACGGCTTTCACCTCGGCGAGCACCGCCTGCCGGCCGGCAAGGACATGCCCTACGAGGAGGACATCCGCGTTCCCGCGATACTGCGCGGACCGGGCGTGCCGGAGGGCGCGCGCATCGATGCCCTGGTGCTGAACATCGACCTCGCCCCGACCTTCGCCGAGATCGCCGGCATCGAGCCGCCGGCCTTCGTCGACGGCCGCTCGTTCCTGCCGCTGCTCGCCGACCCGCTGCGGCCCTGGCGGCAGAGCTTCCTGATCGAGCGGCGCCAGCTCGAGCGTCAGTACATCGGCCCGGCCAAGGACCAGGGCTTGAGCGCGGCGGAGATCGAGCGCGCCGCCCGTTTCGACGGCCTGCGCACGCGCGACCGCCTCTATGTGGAGTACGGCACCGGCGAGCGCGAGCTCTACGATCTCGCCGCCGATCCCTATCAGCTCGCCAACCTGGCGAAGGAGGCGGAACCGGCACTGCTCGCGGCGCTCTCCGAGCGCTTGTCCGCGCTCGCGGACTGCGCCGGCGCGCTCTGCCGCGAGCTCGAGGATCTGCCGCTCGGCACCGCACCCGCCCTGCTCAGCAGCGTGAAGCCGAGACCCGCGCCGGAACTGAAAGCGAGGGCGAAGACAATTCCGGCGGCCACGGGCAGCGCCGGCGCGCCAGCGGCTCCCGCCGTGCAATAGGCGCGCGCCTAGTGTGGTTCGGTTCGGAAGCTCTCTCTCTTGCC
>JBOHKJ010000373.1:0-1620 GCA_050728975.1 Kiloniellales bacterium
TTGCCTGCCGCGAGTCCGTAAGAGAACTTCCGAACCGAACCACACTAGATTCATAGACTTGCTAGTGTCCTTCGAATCCGAAGCTCGCTACGGAGCGTGCCGCGAAATCGAGCGAACTTCGGATTCGGGACACTAGAGCCCCAGCACGTCGCGCATCGTGTAGAGGCCGGGCTCGCGGTTGCGCGCCCAGAGCGCGGCCTTGACGGCGCCGCGCGCGAAGACCTCGCGGCTGCCTGCGATATGGCCGAGCGCGATGCGCTCGCCGAGTCCGGCGAAGATCACGCTGTGCTCACCCACCACGTCGCCGCAGCGCAGCGTCGCGAAGCCGATGTCGCCGCGCTTGCGCTCGCCGGTGACGCCGTCGCGCACCCTCTGCGCCACCTGGTCGAGGGCGACGCCGCGCCCCTCGGCGGCGGCCTTGCCGAGCAGCAGCGCGGTGCCCGAGGGCGCATCGACCTTGTGGCGATGATGCATCTCCAGGATCTCGATGTCGTAGTCGGGGTCGAGCGCGGCGGCGACCCGCTCGACCAGTGCCGCGAGCAGGTTCACCCCGAGCGACATGTTGGCGGCCTGCACCACGGCCGCGTGGCGCGCCGCGCGCTCGATCGCCGCCTGCTCGTCGCGGCCGAGGCCGGTAGTGCCGATGACGTGCACCACCTGCGCCTGGGCGGCGAGCTCGGCGTGGCGCAGCGTCGCCTTGGGCGTGGTGAAGTCGATCATCGCGTCGATCCCGGCAAAGAGCTCGAGCGGATCGCTGCCCGCCGCCACACCGAGCGGCGCCAGACCCGCCAGCGTGCCGAGGTCCTGGCCAAGCGCCGGCGAGCCTTCCGGCTCAGTGCCGCCGGCGACTTTGCAGCCGGGCGTCTCGGCCGCGGCCTTCACCAGCATGCGCCCCATGCGCCCGGCGCAGCCGGCGATGCCGATCCGATAGTCGCTCATGGGACGCCCTTCTTCGCTCGCCGATCTCGCCCGCACCCTTTAGCACGGGCGCGCGGCACGGTCGCGTTCGGCACGCGATGGATCGCGACCGGAAAGGGCCAGCTCGCCGGATTGCCGAGGTCGCCGGGCAGGCGCGGAAAGCGCGTGTCGAGCGCCAGGATGCCGAGGCGGGGAGCGGTCGCTGGGGCGCCGATCCATTCTGCCGCTCGTGTGGCGATTTTCGGCAATGCCTTGGTATTTTTCATCGCTGGAAAAGCGTTCTCGTTCAGAGTCTTGACCGGTAATTATGGCAATTAGCAAAGGGCCCTTTTCTCGGAATTCGCCGTTTCTCCGGACCTCGGGATGCACCAACCCGCCCGCACAGCCGACCGGGCCGCAGGGGGCCGCGCAACGGCGGCTTCACACTCCTCGGCGCCACGCCGGTCCCTCGCGCTGCTCAGGCGCTTTCGGCGTCGCTGCGCCGGGCGATCCTGCGCGGAGCCTCTCCGCGCGCGGCCGCCCGCCCCCGGAGCAGGGCGCGGACGGCACAGGGGGACCTCAGGCGGGCGTCGGACCCCGGTCATCGGCTCCGAGGAGCCGGCCGGCACGACGCCCGGGCGTCCTGGCCCGGCGTTCAGTCTCGCCAGGCTACCAGGGCATCTGCCCGCGTGTCAAGAGGAGATGATGTATGCTTACCTACTC